>NZ_JAUBRM010000028.1:0-10868 GCF_036701905.1 Microcoleus sp. MON2_D5 | reverse complement strand
TACAAGAATTAGCACGGGGGTGGAAAGATCACCCAGAAACCTTACCCTTTCTCAAACAACTGGCTCAATCAGACGATGATTCGCATGTGCGACGTGCAGCAGTACAAGAATTAGCACGGGGGTGGAAAGATCACCCAGAAACCTTACCCATTCTCAAACAACGGGCTCAATCAGACGATGATTGGGCTGTGCGAGGTGCAGCAGTACAAGAATTAGCACGGGGGTGGAAAGATCACCCAGAAACCTTACCCTTTCTCAAACAACTGGCTCAATCAGACGATAATGGGAAGGTGCGACAAGCAGCAGTAAAAGAAATAGCACGGCGGTGGAAAGATGACCCAGAATTATTTGAGTTATTGTGCGAGGTTGCTATCAATCACCCCTTCGATCGCAAGTATCAGTGGCAAGATAATCCCCGGCAAGCAGCTCTTGCAGCTACGATCGAGTTGTATCCCGATCGCCCTCAAACTTTAGAACTTGTGCGCGATCGCGCTCAGAACGATTCTGACGACATTTTCCGCGAATTTGCCCAGAAAGAATTGGCAAAATTAGAACGCCAATGAGCGATATATTCGATCGCCGATCGCCATTTTTTCTAATTTTAGGAGTCGTTGGGTGGGGGCGGGTTTATGAAATTATTGGTTTTAAACATAGATGGTTGGTAAAACCAGCCCATACAAAATTATCAATTACCAATGATAAATTGCGGGTTTAAAAATATTTATGTAGGGGCGGGTTTCACCAACAATAATTGCCTAAAACCAATAATCTGGTAAACCCGCCCCCACCCGATGACAAATTAAAACGTACATTGCTATGCGCTCCAGATAGCATTTAAGCCGGAATAAATGCTAAGAAACCCGGTCGATCGTAGAAATCTGGTTTCTGGGAATTGGGGTTATTTATGCTTTTAGGACTTACGCATCAAGACCAAAGAAACCGGGTTTTTTGCGGTTTGGCCGACTGTAACGAAGTATGCTCGTAAAAACCCGGTTTCTGACCACCCGTGCGTAAGTCTTATTCTTTTCAGGGCGAACCGGGATATTTGGTCGATCGCCCCCCAGCTCAAATTACCTATACTACAATATATAATACAGAGAGTTGAGCCAAAATCCTTGGTGCTCAGAAAAATCAGAATCGAAGCCGCTTGAATGTGTAAAAATACTGAAGCAAACATTACTAAACCCTGCACGGAGCAATTGTTGTGGATTCCAGATATAACCCCCAATCCATAGAAGAAAAATGGCAGCAGACATGGGCTGAGCAAAACTTAGACCAGATGCCAGAAGATACCCAAAAGCCTAAATTTTATGCCTTATCCATGTTCCCCTACCCGTCGGGAAACCTGCACATGGGGCACGTCCGCAACTACACAATCATCGATGTAATTGCCAGACTCAAGCGAATGCAAGGCTATCGCGTACTCAATCCCATGGGGTGGGACGCTTTTGGTTTGCCCGCAGAAAATGCCGCCATCGAGCGCGGAATTCCCCCGGCAAAATGGACTTATGAAAATATTGCCCAAATGAAAGGCTTATTTCGCCGCTTGGGTATTTCTTTCGATTGGACAAAAGAAGTTACAACTTGTTCTCCCGATTATTATCGGTGGACTCAATGGATTTTCTTGCAATTTTTAGAATCAGGATTAGCTTATCAAAAAGAAGCCGCAGTTAATTGGGACCCTATAGACCAAACAGTTTTAGCAAACGAACAAGTAGATAACGAAGGTCGTTCCTGGCGTTCCGGTGCCAAAGTCGAGCGCAAATTATTGCGGCAGTGGTTCCTCAAAATTACCGATTACGCCGAACAGTTATTAAACGACTTAGACAAATTGCCAGATTGGCCAGAAAGAGTCAAATTAATGCAAGCCAACTGGATCGGCAAATCAGTCGGCGCTTACTTAGAATTTCCGATTGTCGGAATGGATGAAAAAATCGCTGTTTTCACCACACGTCCCGATACAGTTTACGGCGTCAGTTACCTTGTTTTAGCGCCGGAACATCCACTAACTCAGCGCGTGACCACCGCAGACAGAAAAGCCGCCGTAGAAACCTTCATCAAAGAAGTTGCACTGCAAAGCGAGATCGATCGCACAGCCGAAGACAAACCAAAGCGCGGCATCCCCACAGGCGGCAAAGCAATCAATCCTTTCAACGGCGAAGAAATCCCCATTTGGATTGCCGATTATGTGCTGTACGAATACGGCACCGGCGCAGTCATGGGAGTACCAGCCCACGACACGCGAGATTTCAAATTTGCCAATCAATATCAACTGCCAATTAAAGTAGTAATTGTGGATGATGATGAGATTCCGCTGACCGAAGCTTACACCGAACCTGGAATTATGATTAATTCCGAAAACTTCAACGGCATGGATTCAATTAAAGGCAAAGCAGCAGTGATTCAATATGCCGAAAATGAAGGTTATGGCAAAGCGCGAGTGCAATATCGCTTGAGAGATTGGTTAATTTCTAGACAGCGTTATTGGGGCGCTCCGATTCCCGTAATTCACTGTCCCACCTGCGGAACTGTCCCCGTACCGGCATCGGATTTGCCCGTATTGTTGCCGGAAAATGTAGAATTTACGGGCAAAGGTTCGCCCTTGGCCAAGATGGAAGAATGGGTAAACGTTCCTTGTCCGAGTTGCGGCACTCCGGCGAAGCGCGAAACAGATACGATGGATACTTTTATCGATTCATCGTGGTATTTCTTGCGCTACCCCGATGCTCAAAATCAAGAGCAAGTCTTCGATACGGCGAAGACAAATGATTGGATGCCCGTAGACCAATATGTCGGCGGCATCGAACACGCAATCTTGCACTTACTGTATTCGCGGTTCTTTACCAAGGTTTTGCGCGATCGGGGTTTGATCAATTGTGACGAACCATTTAAACGCCTGTTAACTCAAGGCATGGTACAAGCAATGGCCTACAAAAACCCCGTTACTGGCAAATACGTTCCCCCAGCAGATATAGACCCCGCAAATCCAAAAGATCCTGAAACTGGCGAAGCTTTAGAAGTCTTCTATGAGAAGATGTCTAAATCAAAATATAACGGCGTTGACCCCTTGCAAGTTATGGGAAAATATGGGGTAGATACGGCGCGGATGTTTATTTTATTCAAAGCACCGCCAGAGAAGGATTTGGAGTGGGACGACGCTGATGTAGAAGGGCAATTTCGCTTCTTAAATCGCGTTTGGCGCGTGGTTACAGAGTTTGCTGTACGCCCCCCTGCCACCCCCGGTCAAGGGGTAGAAAATGCTGAATTAAGTAAAATTGAGAAGGATTTGCGGCGGGCAATTCACACTGCAATTAAGGAAGTTAGCGAAGATTTGGAGGGGGATTATCAGTTCAATACTGCTGTTTCTGAAATGATGAAACTCAGCAACGCTTTGAATGATGCTAAATGTAAAGATTCGCCAATTTATGCAGAAGGGATTAACACTTTGATTCGCTTGTTAGCACCTTTTGCGCCGCATATTGCTGATGAATTGTGGCACAATACTGGTAACAGTGAATCGGTGCATACGCAAACTTGGCCGAGTGTGGATGCTTCTGCCTTAATTACCGATGAAATTACGCTGGTAATTCAAGTTATGGGCAAAACTCGCGGCACAATTCAAGTGCCTTCTGGTGCTGATAAAGCTGCTTTGGAAAAGTTTGCTCGCGAGTCGGAATTAGCCAAGCGTCACCTGGAAGGTAAGGAGATTAAAAAGGTAATTGTGGTGCCTGGAAAGTTGGTTAATTTCGTGGTAGCTTGAGGGTAAAAGTCGCTACCTGTAGGCAACGTATCGTTTCTACAAAAACACAACCTCATCCCCTTTAAACACTATCGGGCAACTATTATTTACTGTAAGAATAGACAAGTTGCCCTTTTTTTACTAGCTTTAAGGGAATTTTAGGATTGTTTAGCGGCGCGTTTTTTAGCCTTACCTTTTCTTCCCATTCTTTGAATTTAGGTTCCAGCATTTCAGGTGTAAGTTTATAAATTTCTTTGAGAGTTATGCCTTCATACAGTCCAATATACCAAGCTTCTACTCGGCGATATTTGTCAAGTATAATTTCATTCAAATGATGGTGAGTAGTGACCCCACCGCTTCTATTGAGAGCAATATTTATTGTTTTAAGTTCGTATTCTTTTCCTTCAGCATCAATAGCATCGTTTCCTTCACGTCCAGGCGATATCCGCAGCCCTAAAAGGATTAATAACTGTAAAGTCTTTCCCCCGTTATCTTGAAAAATATCCGCAATACCATATTCACTAGCCAGATTTTGCAATTCTTGGATGCTTTTCATAGCATTTTCTAGCCGTTTAGCATCTGAAATGCGTTCTGCTTCCGTGGTAACAGCCTCTTCAACAGGCTCCACAACTGACGGAGAAACTGGTTCAGCTATTAGGGTGCTAATGAGAGCTGTACTCTCGCCGCTTTGGCTAAAACTGATTAAATAAGTAGCGGGTACATCGAGCGCTTCAGCTAGATCAAAAATAACTTCAAAGGATGGCGATCTTTCACCGCGTTCCAATAAGCTGATATAGTCAGTAGTCTTGTCTATGAGTTCTGCTAACTCGTCCTGTGTCATCCTTTTTTCTCTGCGTAACTGACTTACCTTGGCCGCAAATTGTTGTCTGGCTTCTTTGTAATTCATACCCCTCACAATTCATAAAAACGAACTGAAAGTTCGCTTTTTGAATGGTACGAAGAATTTATACACAAAACAACGTACTGAAAGTACGGATGTAGTATTACTGACAGTACGGATTTTGCTATAATGACAGTAGGCTGTGTCTGTTGTACCTTAAACTAATCTAAATTAAACATGAGTAACATTTTGCCCGCCCCAATTTACACCACCCAATACGGTCAATCCTATTTGGGAGACTCTCTTCATCTCCTGAATAGTCTTGCTAGCAATTCTGTAGATTTGGTGATTACATCCCCTCCTTTTGCATTGCAACGCCAAAAGAGTTATGGAAATGAAGATCAAGATTTATATGTTGATTGGCTGCTGGGCTTTGCTCCTGAAATTAAAAGAGTTCTCAAGGATACTGGAAGTTTTGTTATAGACCTTGGAGGTGCTTATCAAAAAGGAATACCTGTACGGTCGCTGTATAATTACCGCGTACTTATTAGATTATGTGACGAATATGAATTTAAACTTGCTCAAGAATTTTTCTGGTTTAATCCTTCAAAACTTCCATCTCCTATAGAGTGGGTGAATAAAAAGAAAATCCGGGCTAAAGATTCTGTGAATACTGTTTGGTGGCTTTCCAAAACGAATCAGCCTCAAGCGAATATTAGTAAAGTCAAAGTAGAGTATTCTGAGAGAATGAAAAAACTTTTGAAAAATGCTGATGAATTTTACACGCCCAAAGAACGTCCTTCCGGTCACAATATTAGCGATCGATTTGCCAAAGATAATGGAGGTGCTATTCCATCTAATTTGCTAGAGATTTCTAATTCTGAAAGTAATTCTCAATACTTGCGTTGGTGCAAAGAGTTTAATGTTAAGGCGCATCCGGCACGTTTTCCCCAAAGATTACCGTCATTTTTTATAAATTTTCTTACTGAACCGGGAGACTTGGTAGTAGATATTTTTTCTGGTTCTAATACTACGGGTCATGCAGCAGAAGAATTATCAAGAAACTGGATAAGCTTTGAAAAAGAAAAACAATATGTTGCTGCATCAATATTTAGATTTTTGCCTCAAGAATATTTGGGGCAAGCGGATACAATATACAACCAATTGTTGACTGAGGAAGCATCAGGATTGATTTTACCTCAAAATAGGCTCCTTTTTGAAGTTAATAATTATTGTTTTTAATGGAGCTAAATAGTCGATTTTTTATTCAGATATGAAACAGTCTATTGAAATTGCTTCTACACGAACAAATTTCCAGCAGAGAGGGACTGAAAGAGATAATTTTAATGGTTAGTTTCAAAAAGCAATTGCACGATCGCTCCGCATTCCAATTTTAAGACAGATTGAGCGCTGCCGCCATTAACGGCAATTTCTAGCCAACCGTCAGAACCAGTTATGGCAATTAAATCGCCCGGTTCGCTGTCGCTGTAGGTTTTACCGCTGGGTATGCGAATTGCATCAGAACTATTACTAATTGTTACTGACCAATTGTTACCTATAAGGCAATCATTGCGGATATTAGTAATTAGATTGCCGAAGCGATCGACATATTGAACACAGCCTTCTATACCTGTGGCTGTAACGGCACAATTTGGTATCTCTAACTGCACTAAACTTGCAGGGTCGAGATCCTCCCCTAACTCTTCCAAAGCCACCCCGTTCGCCAAGTGAGCGCCCGCAGCAGCGAAAATATCGCGACCGTGAAAAGTGCTGCTGGGTTGAGGTGTGCGCCAGTATTTGGGGTTGGTGAGCTCGACAGATGCGATCGCACTTTCCCGACTCAACACCCCGCTAAACAACCCGTTATCCGGCCCGACAAGAAAGCAATTAGCACATTTAATCGCAACCCCGCGTCTCTTGCTTCCTACACCCGGATCGACGACAGCAACGTGTACGGTTTCCGGCGGAAAATAAGCAAAAGCAGTCATCAAACAAAACCTCGCCGCTGCTATATTTTGAGATGGTATTTGGTGCGTAATGTCAATGACTTTTAACTGCGGGTTAATTTGGGCGATCGCACCTTTCATCACTCCCACATAAACATCGCTTAATCCAAAATCCGTCAGTAGAGTTATAATTCTATTTTTAGACATATATCGAAAGGTAAGAATATGGTAGGGCAGTGGGAAAATTTTCTGCAAAACTTGGGAGAATGGCACGGTTCCTTCACTCAGCTATCAACGCGAGGAGAGGTACTTAAAGATATTCCTAGCATTCTTTCTCTCGAAGGTTTCAATGACAACAAAACTGTGCGATTGAATCTCCGTCGGTTTTACCCAAATCCTAGCGGTGTCGGCGAACCGGAAGTCAACGAACTTGTTCTAGAAATTCAAGCTTTGGGACGAGATACCCTATTTTTTGAGAATGGAGCTTTTTCTCTGGGTACTATTCAACTAGCGCCTTTTTCTGAGTGCGGTGCCGAGTTGGGTTTTATCTACAATTATCGCCGGTTGCGCTTCCCTATGATCTACAATACCGACGGCAATTTATCCAAAATTACCTTAATTCGGGAAAAGCAGCTTGATAAAAATGTCCCCGAACGTCCGCATTTAACTGTTGAGGATTTGCTGGGAGAGTGGCAGGGCGAAGCCGTGACAATGTATCCAGATGGGCGTTCTCCTGACATTTATTCAAGCAAAATGCAATTGCATTTAGAAAGTAGCGATCGCCTAGTGTATAAAATTACTTTTGGCAGTAATGCTACCGTTATCAGTTCTAGCGGCAGGATTGACGGTTCAGTTCTGCACTTTAACGAAGGTGCTTCACCCGTGCAAGTTGTACTCCTTCCTGACGGCGGTTCTTGCACTTTACCTGTCAAGATTGAATTGGGAAAACCTATATTTTTCGAGGCCGGTTGGTTGGTAGAACCTGACTTGCGGTTTCGGATGATTCGCAGTTACAATGAGCGGGGTGAATGGGTAAGTTTGACTTTAGTTACTGAACGCAAAGTTAGTCATTAATTAGTATGAGCGGCTTCACAAACACTCTTTAATTTCCACCCATAATCTACATAAACCAGCCCCATTTAGGGCGGACAAAAGTTTATGTATCTGCGAATTTTATTCGCCGGACTTTGTTTCCTGGGTTTGCGATTGAATCACCGCACTCCAGTCATCATTATTAACAGCCGCTTCCAAATCCTTAGCGCGATCGCCGTCACTTTGGACTGCGGTTTCTAACTCTTTGGTAAGACTGGAATCTGCCATTGCTTTACGTAATTTTAGCTTCTTTTCTTCATAAGCTTTTTGTTCCTCCGCAGACATTGCCGATCGCGCCGCTTGGCCTACCGTAGCCGCCCACATTTCGCTGTCAGCACCGTTTCCAGGTGGAATGCTGCCAATTTCTGCTATCCAAGCATCCCGCAAACTTTCCATTTCTTCCCGCTTCGGAAATTTGAAAGTTTGCACGCGCAGGAAAGCACAATTTTCTGCGCCATTTTGGGCGATGTGACCGTTGATTGAAAGCAGGATATTTCGCGAATAACCGATAAACTGAGTGTTGCGGGAAGTGTCCATTACAGCGTAAACGCCGGCGACTTTCGCGTTAGTTGCCAAATCGCGCCATGTATCGATCGCCATTATTTGCGTTCCGTCATTTTCTAATGCAGGAATTGCAGCGACTGCGCCGTGTTCCTCATCGGAACTATATAAAAAATTGTGCAGTCCTTCATGGGCGACTGGTACGTTTTGATGTTCGATTGCTAAATCTCGATCGGCATTCACTTGATTAGCTTCCATAAAACCCAATTCCTCAAAAAATGTCAACTTTACTCATTAAATCCCACTTTCAGGGGCGGGTTTTCCAACCCACCCCACAATAAAGTTCTGTTTGTGGAACAGGCCGGAAAGCCTGTTCTATTGTTTTTTTTGCCCTTATATACTTAACTTACGGCAATTTGTTGCAATTCCTCGTCAGTCAATTTAACTTCGAGCGCCCCCACAGAGTCCTCAATACTCGATACTTTGGTCGCACCGGGAATCGGAACGACGCAGGGCGATTGAGCCATTAACCAAGCTAATACTATACAGTAAACTGAAACGTTTTTTTCTGCGGCTAATTTGGCGATCGCGGGCATATCTTGCAAGCTGGTGACGCGGCGGCTTCCTCCCAAAGGACTCCAGGGAATAAATGTCAGTTTTTCGGTTTCGCAATATTCCAGAACGCCGTCTGATTCCGGCTCTCTGTGCCACGGATTGTACTGATTCTGCACGGAGACAACTTCTACTGTCTCGCGGGCACGTTTGATCTGCTCTACAGAAAAGTTGGAAACTCCTATAAATCGAATCATTCCTGCTTCTACTGCTTCTTTTGCAGGTGCTAGGGCTGCTTCTATGGTATAAGCGGGATCTGGCGAGTGGTACTGCCAAAGGTCGATCGGTTTCTGGCCGCCCAATGCTTCAAAACTTTCGCGAATTGTCTGGCGCAAATGATGGGGATTGCCGTTGCGCGTCCATGCACCTTGAGGCCGCATTAAGCCGCCTTTAGTGGCGACAGTAACCGCCCGAGTATCTCCGGTGTACTGTTCCAAAGCTTTGGCAATCAGTTGCTCGTTGTGGTGTTTGTCGGATTCATCTTGACAGTAGGAATCTGCGGTGTCAATTAGGGTGACACCCAAATCGAGGGCGCGGTGAATTACCGCAATTGATTGCGATTCTGGCGGCCGGCTGCTTAAGGACATGGGCATACCTCCAAGACCGATCGCGCTGATAGTAAAATTACTGTTACCCAGTTTTTTTCTTTTCATTGATTTCCCTTCGTTTGCGTGGTTTATTTCCAGTTTACATTTCAAGGATAGGTTGAAATTTTACATTAATTTAACTATCTAAGTAAATAGAAAAAAATATTTTTTAGATAAGCTGTTTGGCATTTAAAATGTATACTTCCAGTCCCTATTCCCCACGTGTCCAATCCTCTCCCTCTCAAACATACTAGACAATCTAGATGTGCAGCCGCTTACCTACCTACTTAACTAGCTGGAAGCGCTGGTGTAAAAGCGGAGTGCAAATTGCCAGAAGTAGCGGGAGAAAAATAACAGCCCGATCGCCAATATTCCCGCCCCTGCGATCCAAACGATTTCACCTCTCCCCAGCATGGCTTCTGCAGGCACAGTCGTCAAGAAGGCAACGGGAACTACGAAAGTGAAGAAAAATCGATAAGCTGCGGGATAAGCTGCCATTGGAAATCTACCCGCCTCTAACAATCCTTTGAGGACTTCGGTAACATTGTAAATTTTGACAAACCAAATGCTGGTGGCCCCTAACATAAACCATATACTGTAAAGAGTAATAGTTCCGAATAACAGCGGTATTGCTGTTAAAAAATAGTTGCCGATTCCTACTCCCAACTTGTTAGCAGCATACAGCAGCAATACCGTGCCGAAGATTAAATCTGGGATTCCCCAAGGCGAAACTGTGTTTGCAGATAGCCAGAATTGGGAACTGATGGGTTTGAGGAGTACGAAATCGAGAGTACCTTGCTGCACTCGCTCGACAATACGGCTGAGATTAGGTGCTAGAAACGTTGACGAAAACCCCTGCAACATCGTGAAAATACCGAGTACAACTAAAGCCTCTTCCCATGAATAGCCCGCAAACCTGTAGCCGGTACGGTAGAACAAAAACAGCCCAAACAAGCTGCCCGCAAGATTTCCGAGGCTGCTGAGGGTCGCGAGGACAAAGTTGATTCGGTATTCTAGTTCCGCTGCGATCGCCGCACCCCAGAACAATTTCAGTACGTGGAAATATCGTCCCATGTTTGTCGCCATTTTTTGCCCTGTAAATACTTAAATTCCCATATTTTAAAGGTTGTGTGAAGTTAACTGCTGTACAGGCTGCTCTTTCCACTATAATTTTAAATTATTTAGACCCCTTAGTTAAGTAGTTTTACTAACACGCAGTATTAACTTATCTAACAATATTTAAACAAAAATGACAATTATTAATTTTCGTCCATCTTAAGCCAATATCTTGTGGCAATTATTAAGAATACTTGATGTTTTTACACCAAGAATCGCTTGATTGATTGGAAATACTAATATGTTACAACTCTTAAAATTATAAATATTTCAAAAACATCTAGCCACACCCAAACGGAACACTTAGGATGGGGCATACGTACTCAAAAGGAATACGTAATCAGCCATGCGTAATTATATAGCACTTCCGGATGTTATGAGGTACAGTAGCAGCAATTAGTAAACCAGTTTTTAAGATGTTTCGGATTAATTAA
>NZ_JAUBRM010000027.1:0-78550 GCF_036701905.1 Microcoleus sp. MON2_D5 | reverse complement strand
CTCATCTTTTTTCACAGTTTTACTAGCTTTTTCATTTTGGCGCTTTTTTCATATATTTGCAAAAGTGAGATGCACCCAACCCCGCTATTCTGAGTACCTCGTTTTTGAAGGGATTTCTGTTGATGAATTTACGGGTCAGCAGTATTATCTGGATGCCCACGTTGCTTATCGCCGAGCTTGTTTGAATGCGATCGAATATTTGAAAAAGTTTGGTTTTACCGGAGAACAAGCGTATTTGCTCTTAAGTTGTGCTCCGGTTGAGGGTCGCATCAGCGGCATTGTGGATATTCCCAATGCTTGCTGCACGATTGCTTTACCGACAGAAATTTTCGAGATGGATATTCTGCCATCTTAATTACAGGATTTACGCACAGATTAGCTTTTGTAGGGTGCGCCGAAGCGCACCTTACCTCCACAAATAGTCTAAAAATTGCTTTCTTGCGTAAGTCCTCAATTAGTAGGGCGGGTGCTGTCCGCCGCCTAGTCATTGCATCCAAATTTACCATCAAAAATTGATATGCCTCTTTACGATTTTAAGTGTGAAACTTGCGGCACTTTTGATAAGTGGCGCCCTCTTGCAGAAGCAGATACACCGGTGCTTTGCCCGAGTTGCGAAACTGTTGCTAAACGCATCTTTTCGCCGCCGATGATTCTAACTGGAAAGCTGCGGTTGAAAGGTCAAGAAAATCGGGAACCGCAGGTAGTTAAGCGTTCTGAGGAACCTAAACCGCAGCGGAATCGCGAACACCGAGGGGGACGACCTTGGATGATCGGTCACTGATCCAGTCCGACACTCAAGCAGGGGTTTGAACCCCTGCCTCAAAGCTGAAGTCCTCTTGCATAGGACGGGAAAATTAGTATTTCAGTCGGTTTCAACTTACTTTTGCTATTAGACAGGGACTTAAGTTTCTGGCGAGCAAAGTAAGTATTTTGTACTTATTTATTTGTCAAGTTAACATCATCATAAACTGGATAATTTAAGTCATATTGAAGCTGCTACAGTATTAAAATGGAAAACGTTTAGGAATGAGAAAGGCGATCGCGCTTCGAGCTTACTACTTCACTGTACCGCACTCAACAAATGTCCGCCAAGCAGTGGGGAATTACTCAACTTTACAATATTTATTTTGAATAACCAACAAGTCAACTTTATAAACTTCCTGCTAAGCTCGATCGCGAAGTAATGCAAGCTTACGGATTTACTGACAGCGACGATATTTTAGCCAAAGTGCTGGAATTAAACCTAGAACTGGC
This sequence comes from Microcoleus sp. MON2_D5, assembly GCF_036701905.1. NCBI lineage: Bacteria > Bacillati > Cyanobacteriota > Cyanophyceae > Oscillatoriales > Microcoleaceae > Microcoleus > Microcoleus sp. MON2_D5. The sequence goes on along the minus strand of NZ_JAUBRM010000027.1, from coordinate 77,296 downwards.
AGAAAAAGACAAACGGGGAGAACCGGTAGTTGGGCCTTGTGTCCCAACTGACTAAAAATACTAATCGTTGTTACCATAAATTTTGTAAATTTGGGTATAATCACATAAATTGTTGATAGAGATCACAAACACTCTAGTATAAAAACAGAGATACTAGGGGAAGATTTAAGTTTTGAGTTAAAGATTTCCCAATTCAAAATTAAACACTCAAAACTGCTTTCCGCCTTCAGCATAAGTGCATTCTGCTGTTCTTCGCTCAATTACTCCTAATTTGTTTGGGAGCAACTTCCAATGTTATTATTTACCCATCCTCAGTGCCAAAATAGCAAAGTAGAGCAAGAAACCTCTGCTCAAAAAAAGTTGTTACAGCATTCATGTATTAATTTAACTGGGCTAAAGGGAGGAGGCAACCATTTGCGGATCAGCCAAAAAATTAGCTATGGCTATGCTTTAGCTATCGGCATAGCGATTTTGGGGACTGGTGCGGGAATGAAATTGGGAGACTACTTTCGCAAGCAAGCTTTAGTTGAGGTGAATGTTGCCCAACAGCAGCAGCAAATGCTGCAAAATTTGCAAAATACCGTATTTGAAGCCCGATCGCACGCGGCGAGATTGCCAGTCGTTTTGGGAAACACGGTGTGGCTGAAATACGAACAAGATCGGTTTTTCGGGCAAATCAATCAGGCGAAAATCCTGATTTCAGAAATTGAATCTTTCGCACGAGAAAATCCCAATACACTAGCAACAGAACAGGCAGCATTGCAGGCTCTCTTGAAGAAATCTGCCCTTGTCATTGATTACTACGGTCAGCTAATTAAATTGCAGTTAAAAGAAGCGGAAGTTTGGAATTTGCCTCCCAACAGCATCGAGTCCGCACAGCTACAAATGTTGAGGACTAGCAGCGGTCAAGAGGCGATCGTACTAGATAACCTTGCTCAGAGTTTAACCGAGCTAATTTCTACAGTAGAAACTCACAAACAGCACGGAATCAAAGCATTAGAACAAGCTGAAAATTTGCGAAACCGAATTCTTCTCGGGAGTATGCTAATTTCAGCACTTATCGCCGTCGCGCTGGCGGACAAAACCAGCCGCGCGATCGCCCAACCCCTCGAAACCGTTACTAATGTCGCTCAGCAAGTCGCTCGCGAATCGAATTTTAACCTGCAAGTACCAGTCACAACAGACGACGAAATCGGAGTTTTAGCGATCTCTTTCAATCAATTGATTCAGCGAGTTAGCGAGTATACACAAGAACTCAAACAAACTCAATCCCAATTAATTCAGACCGAAAAAATGTCATCTCTCGGTCAAATGGTTGCAGGGATAGCCCACGAAATCAACAATCCCGTCAACTTCATCGGCGGCAACATTGACTATGCCAACCAATACATCGAAGATTTGGCAGGTTTGGTAACTCTCTATCAAGAATATTATCCCAACCCACCAGATGCCATTCTAGAGCGCATCGAAGACATTGAACTCGAATTTCTCAGAGAAGATTTGCCAAAAACCCTCTCTTCGATGAAAATGGGAGCCGATCGCATTCGCGAAATTGTCGTATCCATGCGGAATTTTTCGCGATCGGACGACGGAAAAATGAGATCGACCGACATTCACGAAGGAATAGATAGCACCCTCGTAATTCTCAATCACCGGCTCAAACAAGGTATTCAAGTTATTAAACAATACGGTAAGTTGCCTGCGCTTGAGTGCTATCCCGCGCAACTGAATCAAGTATTTATGAATATTATTAGTAATGCAATAGATGCGCTGGAGGAGGTGAAAAAGGAAGACAAAGGCTATTCGCCAACGATTTGGGTTAGCACGGAAATTACAGCCGACAATACTGTCACCGTCAAGATTCGGGATAACGGGCCCGGAATTGCAGCAGCCTGTGCCCAACAGATATTTGACCCATTTTTTACTACAAAGTCGATCGGCAAAGGTACTGGATTAGGATTGGCTATTTCCTATCAAATCCTTGCCAAGCATCAAGGCAAAATTGAGGTAAATTCTCAAATAGGACAGGGCACGGAATTTGTGATTACTTTGCCAGTTGCTGCGTAATATCACGCGGGGCGATCGGGATGAAAATAAAAAATCGGTTCCCACCCTCGCCCCATTTCCAAAACCAGCCGACTTGCTCAACCAATTGAAGGCCCGACGTAAAAAGTCCGGGGCGAACTTGGCAGATATAGAGGCGGTTTGAGAAATACTAGAAAACCATTAGCGCGAAAATTGAGCGAAAAACACCACGATTGGTGACAATAAATCTGAAACCGTTGAATCATATTGTTTTCGGTTGCACCGGAATGATACCGAGGACACGGCACAGCCATGTCCTCTATATCATGTCGCTCGTGCAACCGGAAACGATATCAACAGTCAACAGTCAACAATCATTCCGGTGCAACCAGAATTGATATCACCAATGATTGAAATGGATGGGGGCGGAGGGACTTGAACCCACACGACCGTTTCGGGTCAACGGATTTTAAGTCCGTAGCGTCTACCATTCCGCCACGCCCCCTTTTTGTCAAGCTGTTGTGGTTTCGAGCCATTAACAGCAACAGCCTTTTATTCTACAGCCAAAACCCCAATTTACGCAACCCCTAATCAAAAAATTTCCAAAAGTCGCGCTGGATCTCCCCAAGCGGTACAATAGTTAACCAGCTAACGGAGCGTGTCAACTGACTTACCCGTGTTATTATTCCCCTAAAGCAAATCTATGTATATTACCTTACTGCTTTACGCCGTCTTGGCCGGAGCCTACCTCCTGGTAGTACCCGCAGCCACCTACGCTTACCTGAACAGCCGCTGGTACATCGCTACCTCTTTTGAGCGCGGCTTCATGTACTTCTTGATGTTCTTCTTCTTCCCGGGTATGTTTCTCCTAGCTCCCTTTTTGAATTTTCGGCCCAAACGGCGGCAGATAGAAGCCTAAATGCGACGTATTGACGTAATTGGAATCAGTATCGGCTTTTTTGTAGCAGGTGGGTTGGTCTACTTGCTACTGCAATTCGCCGGACTTGACAGCATGAATGCAGGGATTTGGAGCCAGTTATTTTTGGTCGCCGGCTTGATTGGCTGGCTGGTGACTTATTTATTTCGAGCACTGACTCAAAATATGACCTACAGCCAGCAATTGCAAGACTACAAAGAAGCTGTCTTGCAGAAGCAGCTCGATGAACTCACTCCTGAAGAATTAGCCAAACTTCAAGCCGAAATTGAGCAGGAAAAAGATAATTAGTCAATAGTCCTTAGTTCTCAGTTATTAGTTATTAGTGAGCTATTAGTGATTAGTTATTACCAATAAACTCTGAACTAATGACTGGGGAATAACAACTCATGAATAGTAAGATTGACTGCTAACTAATGATTGATGACTGAGATCACGTTCCCTAAAATAAGCGCAATAGGTTTGTAGTGAGGACTTCAGTCCGAGGGAGTTTTATGAGGAAGGAATTCCTCACTACAAACAAATTTGATTGCGATGGATCGAGGGGAAATCCTATGTATGATGACTGATAACCAATGACTGATGACTAATAACTAATGACTATTTCTAATTGTTTTGAAACGTTACGCAAGAACCACGAATGTGCATTGATTCCTTTTATTACTGCTGGTGACCCAGACTTGGAGACAACGGCTAAAGCACTGCAAATTTTGGATGATAACGGTGCAGACGCGATCGAGCTTGGCGTTCCCTATTCTGACCCGCTAGCTGACGGGCCGGTGATTCAAGCCGCTGCTACAAGGGCGCTACAGCGGGGGACGCGGTTAGATTCGGTGCTGGAAATGGTAGCGAAAGTTAGTCCGAATTTGCGATCGCCCATCATTCTCTTCACATACTACAACCCGATTTTGTACCGAGGTATAGAAACCTTCTTGCAGCAAATCAAAAGTGCTGGAGTTCAGGGATTGGTTGTACCAGACTTGCCCTTAGAAGAAGCCGACAGTCTCATCCAACCTGCCAACAAATTAGGGATTGAACTAACATTATTAGTGGCTCCCACAAGTCCCAAAAGTCGCATAGAAGCGATCGCTCGTCAGTCTCAAGGATTTATTTACTTAGTCAGTGTGACGGGGGTTACGGGAGTACGCGAAGGCTTAGAAACGAGAGCAAAAGAGTTGCTGCAAGAACTCCGCACCGTCACCGACAAACCCATCGGTGTCGGGTTTGGTATATCGAAACCCGAACACGCTCGCCAAGTGAAAGAATGGGGTGCAGATGCTGCGATTGTTGGCAGTGCTTTTGTGAAACGCTTGGCTGAAGGCACTCCAGAACAGGGTTTAGAGGCGATAGGCGAATTCTGCAAGAGTTTAAAAACAGCGATTCAAAATGCTTAGTAAGTGTGCATATACTTTCAGCCATTAGACAGATGTGTGCGATCGCGATGTGTCGCCACAATTGCGATTAAAGACCTTGTTGTACTTGAGATCATACACCACCTTCCTTCTAGTTCCTGACTAGAAGGTTTTTTTTGAGCCGAAAATGCAAAACATTTCAATATATACTGCCGGCACGGAGAACCAAACAGCCCTATAGGGAAAGGACATTGCCGTGTCGGGCGCGGGGTGCTGAGATTTTTAATAATTGGTAGAAGATTGAGGATTGTCCATTCGTTCTTCCTTCTTCCTTGTACTATAACTTGAGAAATCTAACTTGAGATAGATGAAAAGCTCCTGTTTCTCTTCGTAAACTAAAAAAGTGTTTAAGTGCCTAATTTTGTAATGCTAACCCTCTACAGAACCACCAGGCATTTGAGCCTCTCACAATAGAAAGGAGCATTTTTATGAACAGACTAACTGCATTTGTGAAAAAAATTCGAGCTGTACAAATTTTAACAGTGTTTCTGGCTGGCATTTTAGTATTAGTGAGTACGGCCTGCAGCCGCCCTGATGTGACGGCAGGAAAAACTGATGTAATCGCAGGACAAGGTGATGCGAGGATAGGAAAAACTGCCGACCAAATTAGAGAAGAAGTGCCTTCAGGGGCTGTAACTTCCGAATTCAAAGGCGGCATGAACGACTACAGCGATGTCGATCCCAGAAACAAAAAGGTAACAACAGAAGAAGCAAAAGCTCAGCTTCTCAAAGAGCAAGCGCAGCACCGCATTGACACCAAATCTAGCAGCAATGTAGGCGAAAACGTGCGGCGGGTAGCGGACGACGCGCCTGACAAACTGGGTCAAATTGGGAACAAGGTGAAGGAAGATGCTAGCACCGCCCAGAGCAAAGCTGATAACTTTGGCGACAAAACCAAACAAGGCTTTGCTAATCTTAAAGAAAACACTCGCGAAGGCTTGAAGGGAGCAAAAGATATTGTTAAAGAAGCCACTGCGGGAGCCAAAGAAAGAGCAGCAGAGGGTACTGAGTCGCTGAGATATGGTACCAGCGGCGGCCAAGAAAATATCAATGATGCAGCGCGAGATGCCAGATAGAACGCTGAAGATGCCTCGGAGAATATTTGCTAGAAAGTGAATCGAGATATTGACATAACTCAACGAGTGGCAGAAACAGCGGCAGACGCGATCGACTAATTTCAAATAACGCTGTTTCCTTCTCGGGAAGCTAGATTCCGACAGGGGTTTTAACCTCTGTCGGAATCTACGTAAAGTCATGTGAAGACTACTGCCTATTACTATTTGATTTGGTTTTAACCCCTGGGAGGGCTATTAGACCGGAAGTAGAGTGGAGGGGGAGTTTCACCACAATGCAACGATTCTGTCCTTTTCTAGGGGGGACTAGAGTGCCACTGCTTTCACGACGGATTCTTTATAATTTCTATAGATTGTATTTGGACTTTTTAAGGTATTAACTTGTTGAGCCGCTTCGCGGAAATTTGGGCGATCGAGCTATATTAAATTCAATTAATTACCCATTGTATTTTTCCAGACAGGAAACTGCGGTGTTTATACGGTATTTCGCGTTCATTGAATTGCATTTGAGATTAACAGGAGAAACTTATACGTAAGTAAAAAGCTTTAATCGCGATCGCCAAAGTATAAAATGTTGTTCATTAACAGACAATTGGAATTTTCGATCGGGCGATCAAAAATTATGCGGTTTATGCCCTAAGATAGATACACTAAGTTTTGTCAAGCTAATGTCGGAGTTGAGGTCAGCCGATATGGACGCAACAGTAGATGTAGTAGATTTCACTGCGGTAATACCGGGATATCGCCCGATCGCGCAATTGTACACAGATTGTCGATCGGCTATCGATCGGTTCGTGTCCGAGAAAGACCAACCACCCGCCGCTAAAATTCTCAAACCTACGTCGTTGTGGCTGAGGATTTCCGGGACGCGGTGCTGCCAAAATCCCAAAAAGTTGCATTAGCGACCGTTAATTGGATCGGTAGAAATAGTCCTCAACCGCACAGACATTCTCGACGAACTCGAACGCAGGCAGGTTATTTACAAATACATTAAACCTTCCAGTCTTTCAATTAATCTTAACTGTTATCTGCCACATGGAGGTGTATAAATTTTAGCAAAAAGAGGCCACGGATTCGGGATATATTCGCGCCGTAATCCGTAGCCAATCGACAGGGGAAATGGAGGCAAACCTTATCTTGGGAATTGTGTTTTGATGCTAGTAACGATGATGCACGACTTTTATGATGCGCTGGCAGATTTGGCAATCTATGCAGATGCCGCACCGGCGGAGCGCCAACAAATCCTTAAGCGGGTTGGGGCTAATCAGAAAAAACTAAAAGAATTCGCGCACCATACGCCGATCAATTACCAACACAAGTTCGATCTGGTTGAGGCAGAATTGCTGGGCGTTTTGGGACAGACAGCCGAAGCAATGGAACTGTACGATCGAGCTATTACCGGAGCTAAAGCTAACGAATATGTCAATGAAGAAGCTCTGGCCGGCGAACTCGCTGCTAAGTTTTACCTGTCATTGGGAAGAGAAAAAATTGCCCGACTCTACATGATAGATGCCTATGATTGCTATGTCCGCTGGGGAGATAGATCAAAAATTGATGACTTAGAAAAACGTTATCCTCAATTATTAAAACCGATTTTAGAACCCGCCAAACTTCCTGCAAACCCATTAGCAAATTTTCCAACACCTGCGGGGCCAAATCAATCGCTTCATCCATCCATTCATCCATCCATTCATCCGTCTGTTTCGGCGAGCGTCTCAGATTTCGGGAATTTTTCAACACTGCTAAAAGCTTGTCAAGCGCTCTCTAGTGAAAGAGAACTCGATCGACTGATTGCCAAACTGATGCAACTGGCGATGAAAAATAAAGGAGCTGACAAAGGAGCGCTGATTTTGCCAAACGGCAATCAATGGGAAATCGCGGCTACCAGCGCGCTCGACAATTCGGGAGTCGAGTGGGCGATCGACTTATCATCCGCAACACTCGATGAAAACAGAGATATCTTGCCCCTCAAAATTGTTGACTGCGTTAAAAATTTATTGAAACCTGTGATTGTTCGGGATCTCGCTCAACAACGCGATTGGGATTCCGACTCCTACATCCTCAAATACCAACCGCAGAGCCTGTTGTGTTGGCCGATTCTCGATCGAGGCAACTTAGTCGGCATTTTGTATCTAGAAAATCGCTTAACCGCAAGAGTTTTTACCCGCGATCGCCTGCAACTTCTCAATCTCCTGTGTTCCCAGGCAGCCATCTGTTTGCAAAATGCTCTGCTATATAAAAAATATCAGGATTACAACCAACAATTAGAGCGATCGCTAGTAAAAATTAGCCGAACCGAAGCTCAGCTTGCCGATCAGAAGAAAATGCTCCAAGCGATTCTTGATGTCGCTCCGATTTGGATTTGGATGGTGAATCCCAGTGGTAAAGTACAGTTTTTGAACAAGACATTTTCTCAAGATGTGGGTGTGCCTCTGAGCGATTTCCTAGCTGTCGATCATTATAAAGATATACTGGGGGAGAATGCAGCGGGCTGTCTGGTTTCCGATGCCGCCTGCCTTGCTCAAGATTTGCCGCATTACTCCAGCGAAATTCTCAGATTTGTTGACGGCAAACTACACGATTTAGAAATCACGAAAGTGCAGTTAAAAAATTCCCAGGGCGAGACGATCGGGATTATTGGTTTGGGTGTTGATGCCACTGAGCGCAAGCGAGCTGCCGAACTTTTGCAAGAGCAAAATCAACAGCTAGAACGAACTTTAAAAAATTTACAACAAGCACAACTGCAAATCGTGCAAAATGAGAAAATGTCGGCATTGGGTAATTTAGTCGCCGGAGTCGCACACGAAATTAACAATCCGATTGGGTTTATTTCTGGCAATTTAAGCGAAGGTAAAAGAAGTTTGGAAGATGTTATAGAACACTTAGAATTGTATCGCTCCGCTGCATCGCAATCGGAAATAGCAGACCACGCCGAAGAGATAGACCTCGATTATCTTTTGGAAGATTTACCGAAGATGATTGATTCAATGCAACTCGGGTGCGAGCGCATTTGCAGCATCAGCAACAGTTTGCGTACCTTCTCCCGAGGCGACAAAGACTACAAAGTTCCTTTTAATATTCACGAAGGCATTGATAGCGCTATTTTAATTTTGAAACACCGCCTCAAAGCAAACGAACACCGCCCGCAGATCGAAGTGATAACTAAATACGGCAATCTCCCTAAAATCGAATGTTTTCCAGGTCAATTGAATCAAGTTTTCATGAACCTGCTTGCCAATGCGATCGATGCCTTAGAAGAGTCAAATATAGGACGCACTTTTAGCGAAATTACCGCCAATCCCAACCGCATCACGATTTGCACGGATATAGTCGGCGAAGGGTACATTAAAATTAACATTGCTGATAACGGCACTGGCATCAAAGAGGAAGTTAAACAGCAGATATTCGACCATTTGTTCACGACAAAAGGTGTCGGCAAAGGAACAGGATTGGGGCTGGCAATTGTCCACCAAATTGCTGTAGAAAAACATGGCGGAAGCATAGAAGTGAATGGCGAGCCTGGAGTGGGCACTGAGTTTGCGATAGTTTTGCCTGTGAAGGAATAAATTTGAATTAAAATTCAATGTTTTTTGGGCGATCGCGTAATAAGATATACTGACTTTAATTCGGGTCTTTTTTTGAAAGCCTTGGCATAACTCTTTTCAAGTAGCATCATTTTTTTATCAAGCAGTCGGGTTTACAAGCTGTTGCTACTGTACTTAATAAACCTGGAATCTGCTGTATTTTAGACCCCCTATAAGTGAGCGCATCACCCATTTTTAGTTGCGAGAGGTCTATTCTACAAAAAAATTAATCACCTAGTCTTCGCCCTACAAAAATTTATCTTAAATTTAACCAATCTTGAATTTCTTGCGCTAACCAAGCCGCCTCAACCTCTTTCAAATTTGTTGCTAAAGTATAAAAGTAAGTTCCCCTCTCGTTACCTGAACGAATCCTGATTTGATTTCCCTGAGAAGTATTGTATAGAAAAGCACCCAAAATCTCAGAAACTTCCCCCCTTTGTCCTAAATAACTCCAACCAAATATCTGATGTTCCAGCTTAAAGTAGTTCCGGTTAAATGTAATTTTAGTACCATTGCCCAAAATCTTAAGTAACATACTTGCTACAAGCGGAAAAAATCCTAATCCCATACTGACATTTACTTGCAAATATGCTAAGACTATCGGCCAAGATAGCAGTATAGTTAATATTCCTATAAAAGCACCTAAAAAAGGCTTTCTGGCTAAAGTAGACGGAATTTTAATGTTTAACTCCGTTGCTGATTTGCTAACTTGAATGCGACTGTGAGGTGGTTTAGCAATTTTCCAAACAGTCGGAATTTGAAGATTAGCCCCTTGTATTTTTCCCGATTTCAAAGCTGCTAAAGCCTCTCTAGCCTTGCTGAAACGCTTTTCTAAGGCGATTTCCGTCATCTTCTCAATCCAGCTTACCAAAGTGGGATTCACACTCACGCGATCGCTAAACTGAATCCGAGAATCTTTCTGTGGCAAATCCGCAGGAGTCATCCCCGTTAACAAATGAATTAAAGTAGCTCCCAAAGCATACAAATCCGAAGCCGCCACCGCCCGCCCCCAAAACTGTTCTAAGGGTGCATAGCCACTCGTTCCTACCACTGTAAACGTTACACCTGTCACCGCCGCTTGAGCTTGTACCGCCCCAAAATCTACTAGATAAACGTGCTGATCTTCCCCCCAAATTAAATTACTCGGCTTAATATCTCGGTGCAAAACTGGGGGGCTTAATTCATGCAAATAAATTAAAATTTCTAGCACTTCAGCGGCAATTTTTCGGACTTGTTTTTCTGAAAACTTCTTGCCTTTTTCTAACAATTCCTGAAGTGAAAATCCCGGAATATAATCTTGCACTAACCCAAACCAAGGCAATCCTGCTCCGGCTTCCCGCTCTAGGGAAAAATAATCTCGATAGCAAGGAATGCGGGGATGATTTAGCGCCTGCAAAACTTGTGCTTCTCTTTCAAAAAGCTTGAGTTCTTCCCAGTGCATTTCCGGGCTAAAAGCTAACATTTTCAGCGTCACCTGTTCTTGAGACTCTAAATCCACTGCTAGCCAAGTTTGATGACCGGCCGCTGTGCGTCCTAAACGCTGTTGCAATTGATAACGTTCTTGTAAAATTTTTCCTGTATCTAACACAGCATTGCCCTCCCGTTTTGAATTCTACAAAATGGCCTTAACTATTAAATTAATGACGGGTCTCCTACCCAGCTTATTTTTACTCATAATTGTTAAATCACAGGGTCGGAGATTAACTATTTTGGTGACAGCCTTAAATTCCTACTATAAGTAATTACCCGTGCATTTCTCCATTCGGCATAATTGTACCGCGCCACTGAGCACCTGATAAATTAGCAGTGCTCAAATCGGCCCTAATTAAAGTTGTGCGGTGCAAAATTGCCTGCCGCAAATCTGTTCTAGCCAGGTAAGCATCAGTCATATCAGCTTCACTCAAATTTGCCTGATTAAAATTAGCTCGACTCAAATCAGCCCGCACCAAATTAGCTCGACTCAAGTCAGCCATGATTAAATTAGCATTGCTCAACTTTACATCAGTCATAAATGCACCGCGCAAATTAGCGCCAGCCAATTCAGCATCAAGTAACACAGCTCTTTCCAACTTAGCATTGGCCATGACAGCCCAGGAAAAATTTGTTTCTACCAAAGTTGCTTCAGTCAAAAATATGCCATCTAAAATAGCTTCGCTCAAATTTGCCTGAGTCAGATTTGCTTCTCCCAGAAATGCTTCAGTCAAATTAGCGTGACTGAGATTAGCTTTAGTCAAATCTGCACCTTGCAAATTGACGCCCCGCAAATCTGCACCTTGCAAATTTGCACCCCGCAAATTTGCACCCTCAAAAAGCCGCAGCTCCTTCCGCAAATTTGCACCCCGCAAGCACGCACCGCGCAAATCTGCACCTTGCAAATTCACACCTCGCATATCTGCATCGCTCAAATTTGCATCAATAAAAACTGCCAAAGAGATGTTGGCTTTGCGAAAGTCTGCACCTTGCAAAGTCGCTCCGTGGAAGTCTGCATCGGACAAATTTGCTCCGCTCAAGTTTGCTTGATTTAAGTTAGCACCGCACAGCTTTGCATTAGTTAAATTTGCGCGCTGAAGGTTAATTCGGCTCAGGTACGACAGCGCTAAGTTTGCACCCCAGAGGTCAGCACTGCTTAAATTGACGCCAATTAAATCGGCACCGCTCAGGTATACGCCTCGGAGATTCATACCTTGAAAATCTAGTTCTCCTGATGTATATCGCCTTAAAATTTCGCTCGCATTCATATTTGTTTTTGTTGTTAATTAGGTACAATCTGCTATTTCTAGACTGCTTAAATTTCTGTTCGCGCAGGCGGACTTAGTTTTTGTAGCCCCAGACTTGAGTCTGAGAAATTTGATGAAATTTCTTGAATTTCAGTTGACGCAGGTGGACTTAGTTGGTGTAGCCTCAGACTTGAGTCGGGGCATTTAATGAGTTTGATTGACAAATTCTTGAGTCCAAAAGACTGTTTTGCTACCTAACTGTCGCCCGTGAATTTTCACATGAGTAAGATATTTGGATTTTAAAGTACACAGTTTTTTGTGAATGTATGTAGCTGTAGCCTGTTGGTTTGGTACTTCAGCAGACTCCAGAATAACATGGAGCCAACCGTCTTTAAATCCCGCTGTAGCAGCAATTCCTTTAGGCTGTAGCAATTGATTAATCAATTGGGCGATCGCCTTTGGTTTGCCTTGCTTTGCCATTTCCAGAAGCTGATACTGATTTGCTTTATGGCTAGAGTTTTCCTGCGGTATGTCTAAAATATTGTCATCCAGGTCTTCTGTGATTTCAGAAGGATATTTACTGCTTTCTTTTGACTCCAATTCGATCAAAATTTCCAGCATTTTATCGGTAAACTTCTGAACTTTTCCTACATACTCTCTGAGATTTTTATATTTCCAGTACAAACGCTCCTCTGCACTTCCCGTAGAAAATTTTCCGTTCAAAGCAGCTTCTAACTTGGTAAATATATTTTCTATTTGCGCCGTTGCGGAGTTAGCACTTTGACTGACTAATTCTGTCATTTCTTCTTCCAATTCCAACTTGCGTTTGATGGAATCGCTAATATTTATAATAACAGGAGCCGCCGGTTCTAAAGTTTCGATAATAGTCGCCATTTCTGCAACTGGGAATGTTTCTACCATTTCCTGTCTGAAATCGGTAGCATAATTATTGCTGGTTTCGGCTTCTTTAAACTGTACAGTTTCTGCCGTGTCCGGGACTAAGTAACTCTTTTGGGGGTCATAATGATAGTGAGTTGGAGCAGCTTGAAGGATGTGAGTAATCTCGCCTGGATCAAAATAATCGGTGCGCCTGTCCACCAGCTTGCTCTCTTCATAAACACTGTTGTTTAAATGCGTCTGATCGTAATCTTCGCTAGCCGAAGATTCGGCTTCATCCGGTTCTTCCTGTTGCATTTTTGCGTAACAAGGATTCATCGCTTTGATGATTACGCTCGCAGCTTGGTCGTTTTCATCTCGGTTGTCAAGATTGCTAGCAGTTGTGTACAACCGAGATTCGAGTTCGGCTAGGCTGCCACAGACATTAAACAGTTGTCGCAGTAGATTGTCAAGTTCTTGAGTTTTCAGCAGTAGCCAGTCGCGATCGCTAAAAGTAAACTGGTGATAAAGAGTAGAAAAAATTAGGATTTTCGCCCTCAGCGGATTTGTTTGCTGCAAAATTTTTTGTCTGACATCAAATAATTTGCCGGGGTTCCTTGCACTTTCTTCGCTGCTGCTGGGTATTTCCGAACTAAAGTGCTCTTCAAATGCGGGAGCTTCCTGACCGCCAAAACTAGATATGTTTATTTCTAATTTGGTGAAATCTTCAAATTCATACAGCCTGCTAAGTTGACAGACTATGAGGTCTGCTACTAAAGCATACTCGGTTTTTTTATTAACCTTAGAGACTATACTATTTAAAACTGATTCAATATCTTCTAACCTGCTGTACTTGGCGCACAGCTCTTCAATTAAAATCCTTACATCTGCGCTGGCGAGTTGGGCGGGGTCGTTTTCCCAGGACTCTTTACAAGCAAAAAATATTATTTTTTTAATGCGCGAGAGATTCACGTCTTGTTCTAATTCGCGAACAACTTCATCTAAAATAGATAAAGCTTTCATAGTTTTCCTCCCATAAAAATACCCTGTCAACACTCAGCAAGAAATAATACAATTATACCACATTTGATAAATGCAAGACTTTGATGCGATCGTAATTGGCAGCGGTATTGGCGGCTTAGTCGCAGGCTCGATGCTAGCTCGTTACGGCAAGCGGGTGCTCGTCTGCGAGAGCCACACAATAGCGGGCGGGGCAGCTCACAGCTTTTCGCGCCGGGGATTTCACTTTGATTCGGGGCCTTCTTTTTATTGCGGTTTGACTGACCCCCGGTCGTTCAATCCTTTGCGGCAAGTTTTTGATGTTTTGGAGGAATCGATCGCAGCAATTTCCTACGATCCGCTGGGGCATTACCATTTTCCAGAGGGAAGTTTGCCGATTTATGGTGATGCGAGAAGTTACTTAGATGCTGTAGCTAAATTCGCACCGCAAGGTGCTGTAGAATTGCAGCAATTTCAACAAAATTTATTAGTTTTGTATGAAGCTTTGCGCGGAATCCCGGCTTTAGCGCTGAGATCCGACTGGCAGTTGATACCTGTTTTGCTGTCTCGGTACTCGCCTGCTTTGCTGAAGCTGTTACCGCTAGTAGGTGCGATCGCGGGTTCAGCCGGTTCCGTGATGGATCGGGATGTGCGCGATCCTTGGGTGCGGCGTTTGATCGATTTGGAGTGCTTTTTGCTGTCGGGTTTGAAAGCGCACGGAACTGTCGCCCCGGAAATAGCTTTTATGATTGGCGAACGATCGCGCTGTGCGATCGAATATCCTGTAGGTGGCAGCGGTGCGATCGTCGATGCTTTAGTGAGAGGTTTGCAGCGCTGGGGAGGAAAGTTGCGCCTGGGAACTCCTGTCGAGCAAATATTAGTTGAATCCGGCAAAACCACCGGAGTTCGCTTGCAAAATGGCGAAATTATCCGCGCCCCAATTGTCATTTCAAATGCCACCGTCTGGGATACTTATACAAAATTACTGCGGGCTGAAGATTTGCCGGAAAGCTACCGCAAAAGCGCTTTGTCGATGCCAGCAGTAGAGAGTTTCATGCACCTGCATTTAGGAATTAAAGCCGAAGGATTAGAAGGTTTGACCGGCCACCACGTCGTCGTTCACGACAGCAAAATTGACATTACAGTACCCGGAAATACTTGCATGATTTCGATTCCTACAGTGTGGGATGCAACTCTCGCACCCCCCGGACATCACGCCGTTCATGCTTATACATTGGAACCTTACGAAGGTTGGGAATATGGCGAATTGTATCAGCAGAAAAAGCAAGAGCGATCGCAATCTCTGTTTCAAGCTTTAGAAAAAATTATACCCGATTTGCGATCGCGAATAGTCTTAGAGTCGATCGGCACACCGCTAACCCACGCCCGATTTTTGCGCCGATATCAAGGAACTTACGGGCCTGCAATTGCCGCCGGAAAAGGCACATTTCCCGGGCCGCAAACACCAGTCAAAGGCTTGTATCGCGTGGGAGACAGCACCATGCCGGGAATTGGCGTCCCCGCCGTCGCAGCATCGGGTATTTTGTGCGCGAATACTTTGGTAAATTCCGATGTGACAGCACAATTTTTGTAAATTGGTAGAGGAAGCGGGCGGGTTTTGCCCAAGATATTTCCGGCAACTCAACAAATAGATAAACCCGCCCTCTCGGAACCAGTAAACTGCTTGCTGGAGCGCTGATGAGTGCTAAAGACTGATTATCCACCAGCGGCAAAAGCGCCCAGAATTGCGATCGACAAAGCCAAACCGGGCAACAGCAGCAATCCTAACATCAAAGCATCGTGTCCGCTCATCACTTTCTCCTAATATTGACCTTTGCCATTATACTCTATAAACTGCCATCTTGCCTCGGCCTTAATAATTAAAACCGGCATATAGATTCAGGATTGACAGGGCAAATTTTATTAACAATGGGATTCCCGCGCAAGTCCAGGGTAGTTAACTTTTGCAAAGATTGCAGGGAACTGATATCAGAGATTTGATTGTTGTACAAGTCTAGTAAAAATAAATTATTTAAAGCTTGTAGCGCGCTGCTATCCGAAATCGGGTTGTTGAACAGATAAAGTTCAGTCAAATTAGTTAACGATTTCAGCGGACTGATGTCGGATATTTGATTGTTACCGAGGTTGAGTTCACTTAAATTAGTGAGCGATGTCAAAGGAGTAATATCTGATATTTGATTTTGGAATAAAACCAATTTATTTAACTTAGTTAGAGCTTTCAACGGAGTAATGTCAGATATTTCATTTCCGAAGAGAAACAGCGTAGTCAGATTTTTTAAGGAAGCCAGCGGGCTTATATCCGATATTTTATTATTGTAAAGGTATAGTGTATCGAGTGCAGTCAAATTTGTCAAAGGAGCGAGATCAGAAATTTGATTGTTGTAGAGGATCAGCGCATTTAAGTTCGTTAAAGCTTGCAACGGAGTGAGGTCGGAAATTTTGTTGTCAAACAAGACAAGTGCGGTAAGATTAGTTAGACCTGCTAGGGGACTGATATCTGAGATTTGATTGGTATCGAGAACGAGTTGAGTCAGATTTATGAGAGATGAAAGCGGGCTGATATCTGATATTTGATTGACATCCATAATCAAAGTTTTCAGATTGGTTAAAGATTGCAAGGGAGCAAGGTTAGATATTCGATTGCTGCCGAGGATAAGATTAGTAAGTTTAGTGAAAGATGAGAGGGGACTGATATCGGTAATTTGAAGATTTTTGAGGTTAAGTTCTGTTGTATTAGAAAGCAGCGCGTTGGCTCGATCGCACTCGGAAGTGTCTGATATTTGCAACAGTATTTCTACCGTATGTTTAGCCTCAAGCGAGAGATTATCTTTTTGCTGGCACCAATCGGGAAAGTTATTATAAGTTGTCATGGGCTGTGCTGCCTTAATCGATTTTAGATGCGAGATTTGAAATTTTAGATAAGTATAGCAATTCTATTTCATTTGTGAATGAGATTTTTTTCGGGTTTTGAGAAATTTCCGCAAAAATTGTGTAAAGTAATCTTAACATCCTTAATTGAATTGCATTCGCAGGAGCCAAGAGCCAACTATGACACCAGAACTAATTTTTAATGTCGGTAATCTGTTCGTTGTGCCTTTCTGGGCAATTATGATTTTATTACCAAACTGGGGAATTACCCGAAAAGTGATGAATTCCTTTATTCCGTTTGCAGTGCTAGCCGCTTTGTACATATATTTGTTTGGTAGCAGTCTAACTGCGGAAAATGCGGCTGCTTTGTCCAATCCCAAGCTAGCAGATATTGCTAAGTTTCTGGGGGAGGAAACGGCGGCGGCTACGGGATGGATACATTTTTTAGTGATGGACTTGTTTGTCGGGCGCTGGATTTATTTGGAAGGACAGCGGACAGGAGTTTGGACGGTTCATTCTTTGGCTTTGTGTTTTTTTGCGGGGCCGATGGGATTGCTTTCTCATATTGTAACTGCTTGGATTACTCAAAGGTTTTTCCCCAGTTCTGAGGCGGCGGAAACTGTTACTTCATCGGTTTAGGCAGAGGGTTTTTAATACCTTGGATGTTAGATCGCATCCGGTTGCATCGGAATGATTAAACCGCGAAGGCACTCTTATCGCGAAGGAAGAGAAAGAAGAAAGTGCAGTTCTTCCTTCGCGCTCTTTGCGTCTTCGCGGTTCATTTAATCTTACGAGCTAAGAGAACTCGATCTAATACAAGTCCGAATCAAACCGAGTTGATATCAATCATCCACTCTTGGACGCAGAACCTAATTATGTAGCGTGTACCTGAAGCACTTTACCGCTAGAAGTTGGGTTGGGGCTGGTTTATAAGTACCTAGTATGTGAATTGCAGATAGGGGTGAACTCGCCCCTACAGAATTTTAAGAATTGGCTAGGGGCAGCACTAAACGAGCCACAATTAAATTGTTTTCTAACATTTCTAAAGAAAAGTTTCCCCCCATTAAGCGTACCGCTCGCTGACAAATTAAGAGATTTTGCACGCTCGACCTATTGGAAGTAGAAACGGCTAATATGTCCGGCCCGGAACCGCCGTTGAAGGCAGCAATTAAGTGTCGATCGCACGCGCCGCTATCGCTCACAGACAATTCTAGCCAATCTTCTCCCAACAACTGAGAGCGAATCTCAATCTTGGCGCCAACCGCAGAGCGCCTGCAAGCCGCCGCCAGCAATTCGCACAGTATCAAATCGAGCTTGATGCTGTCGCCGCGAACGCTCAAAGTCTGACCCGCAGGCATCGACACAGCAGTTTCTCTGTGTACTTCCAGCAAGACTTGCGACTGTTTGACCAGGGAGGCAGTTCGATCGAGCGATCGCCTCAGCCAAGCGCTCACAGGCACCGCATCTTGTCCGAATTGCAGCCGCCAATGTTCCTGTTTCAGCAGCAAATGAGTTGACCCCAAAGCATTGCCAATTTGCCGCAAAACCTGTTGGTAGCGCAAAATTTTCAGAGCATCTTTTTGCTCCTTCGCCGACTGCAAAATCGACTGACTCAACTCCCCCAACTCCTTCACCCCCGCTCCCACAGTGCGGTAAAACTCCTCAAAACGGCGCTGTTTGTACCAGTTGAGCAGCTCCAGATCCAATCGCTGCGACTCCTGGGCCGATTGCACCGCCAAATACCTGTGCCACCAAGCCAACTGAGACGCCATCGAGCTGAGTAAACTCACCGATAACTCCGACCACTGGCGGCCCGGAGCGTCCGCAGCCACCACAATGCCCGCCGCAGCGTGTTCTGGGGCAGTCCGCAGCGCCACCGTCAGAATCTCGCCAATTCCCGGACTGCGGAGCCACCGCTTCGTCGCCAGCGGCAGTTGGCTCGTGCTCTGTTGCAGCACGCCCGCTTCTGCCAGGGTTTGTTGGATCAAGGCGTCTGTTTTGACAGGAATCACCGCCTCGGGATTGAGGGCAAATACGGGATTGGCAGCTACCGTCGCCACGATGGAACCTTCCTCCTGACCCGGATTCCAAGTAATTAAGGCGACTAAAGGACAGGAAAGTGTCTGGGAAACGTGCTGAGCAAAGTTACGATCGAGCTTTTGTAGCGGCAACTCTGGGAACATCGTCGGTGAAGCAGCAGATATCTCTTGCTCAGATTGCTCATCAGGAGAATGGTGCAAAACCGCCAAACCCGATTTGAGCAATCGTTCAAATTGCTGATATTTGTCGATTTCCGCACTCTGCTGCCAGGAGTGCAGGATCAATCCTAGCTGTTGGCCCACTAGCCGAACTAATTCTTGCTCAGATCGCCTCCAAGTGCGAGTTGCATTGTGTCCGACAACCAGCAAACCCTCGATCGATTTTCGATTAGCGATTTTCGATTGTAGATTCGGGTTTTCTCCCTCTTTCTTTTTCCCCCTTGTGGTCGATGCCAAAAGCGATCGCACCCCCGCCTCCCCCAACACTTCCCGCCAAGCGCCCAACCGCCCGTCTTCCTCCCAATTTTCAATAGCCACAGGTTCGCTTTCTTGCAACAGCCCCACGTCAGCCACATCGAGGGCGTTGAGCGGCGACGGCACTGACCTGCGGTTGCGGGGCAGATTTTGGCAGACAATTTCAAAGCGATTTTGTTCTTCGCCGTACAGCAGCAGCAAAAAGTATTCGCATTTGAGCCGCTCGCACAACTGTTCGGCGGTATTTTTCAAAGTCGCCTCCCAGTCAGCATCGCTGTAGATGGCGCGAGCTATTCCCGCAGTTAAATCTCGATCGATCTCAATTTGCTGAATTTTCTCCTCCATCTCCGACACAGGAGCCGTCAGAGCCACTAACTGCGCCACTCCCTGCAGGTAATGCTTTTCATTGTCTTGCCAAATCCGGGGCTCGCCGGCTTCGACTGCCAAAAATCCCAACAATTCCCCTTCTGAAACAATCGGCGCAGCCAACAGAGAGCGAGCGCGGATTTGCTGCATCAACCGCCCCGTCAGCTCAGTTTTCAGAGAACTTTGAGATTCACCGATCCAAACCATTTCTTCCCTGCCCAAAGCCTGATAAAATTCGCCCAAGTCTTGAACGGTGATGCCCGAAGCCGCTCGGCTCGGCCCGCCCAAACCCGGAGCAACTTCGCGGTTGCTGACTCGGCGCCAAAAATAGCGCCGCTCTCGCTCGAACCAATAAACATTGGTGCGCGTCGGCTCGATAAATTCATGAGTTTGTTCGACCACCGCTTGCAAGTATTGGTCGAGCGATCGCAGTTCCCCCAACTGCGAAATCAGCGCTAAAAGAGACTCGTCTGGGTGTTTAACTTGTTGTCGCTGCCAGTCTTTTTCTATTTGATAAAGAGCAGTTGCCAGCGCTCCAAATACGATCGCCAACTGCGTTTTTTCCCCCGACTTTGGCGACGCTCCCCACACGTCTGTGCCGAGCAAAATCACGCCGTAGCAGCGGTCTTTGTAGCGGAGCGGAAACAGAGTCGTGCCTTGAATATTGAAAGTTTGAGCTGCTTTGCGCCATTCTCCGGCTCTACTTTCCGATCGCAAATCCGGAACTCCCACCGGCCGAAGCTGAATCACCACTTGTTCGAGCAAATCCCCCGGACTGAGGGCAAACCGCTGTTTGAGAAAAGACAGGTCGCCGTTAGGAGTTATGCCACCTTTGCCGAACAATCTGTGGGCTTGTCGATCGTACAACCCGATCCAAATCAACCGCCAGTCAAATTCCGTTTGCAAGTAACCGAGTGTGGTCGAAAGTAGCACTTCCACATTCTCCTCTTCTCGGAGAGTCTGGAGAACGCGCTCTAGGGTCGCGATTTGTTCGTCTAAATCCTTTGGTCTTTGCTGCTGCCCCATTTCCAAGCTTCCCCGCACCTTTGTCTAATTTAAAATTACTCACTTAAAAATTCAAAAAAATAAAATACAAAAGAATCAACTTATAATATAATCGTCTCACTTATCCCTCAATCTAAAACATTGGATAAAGTCGATCGAAGTTGAAGTAAAAACTTCGCCTTCACTGTCTGCTCGTGAATATTTTTATTTCCCTTCTCATTTCTAATTTGTAAATTGCCCCAGTACAAATCATTGGATATTTATCAATCAAGTGTACGCCCGCTGTTGTTTTCTGTATTGAAAACCGATGCCGAGTGGCTGCACAACCGCACTCTCCAATTTCTCGAACTCGCAGCCAGAACCCAGTCAAACCCCGCAACCCGCCAAATGCTCTGGCGATTGCAGAAATCTTTGGGAGTCCAAGATTCTCGCCTCGAACAATCTTTGTGGGGACTGAGCTTTAACAATCCTGTCGGCTTAGCCGCCGGATTTGATAAAAACGGCGTAGCTGCCGATATTTGGGCAAATTTTGGCTTTGGCTTTGCCGAACTCGGCACTGTCACTTGTCAACCGCAGCCGGGAAACCCCCAACCTCGCTTGTTTCGCTTGACGGAGGACAGTGCAGCCCTCAACCGCATGGGATTTAACAATCAAGGAGCCGCGGCAATGGCAGCCCGGTTTCAGGCAGCACAGAAACACTCAAAATTCGATGCCTCGCGCCCCATGTCTCAGTCTCGGTTCCCCTTGGGCATCAATCTCGGTAAATCTAAGGTAACACCGTTAGAGCAAGCCGCAGCCGACTATTTGGAGAGTTTTAAGCTGCTGAAAGATTGGGGCGACTATTTTGTAGTGAACGTTTCGTCTCCGAATACGCCTGGGTTGCGATCGCTCCAAGATGCTGCTGGGCTAAGCACAATTTTGGAAATTTTGCAACAAGAAAATCAGGGAAGCAAGCCAATTTTAGTCAAGATTGCGCCGGATTTGGAGTCGGAGGCTATCGTATCAATCCTCGACTTAGCAAAAACCTACCAACTAGCAGGAATTATCGCCACAAATACCACCATCCGCCGCGATGGATTGAAAACACAAATATTACGAGAAACAGGCAAACCAATCGCCGAAGAAGCCGGGGGAATTAGCGGGCTTCCAGTGCGGGAGCGATCGACAGAAGTAATCCGATTTATCTGGCAATATACAAAAGGCGAATTGCCCATAATTGGAGTTGGTGGCATTTTCACCGCCGAAGATGCTTGGGAAAAAATAGCTGCCGGTGCAAGTTTAATTCAAGTCTACACGGGTTGGGTTTACGAAGGGCCTTGGATGGTGCGTCGGATTCTCCAAGGTTTGTTGCAAAAGTTAGAAGAAGGCGGATTTAGTTCTATTTCTGAGGCAGTAGGTTCGGACAATCAATAGACATAGGAGTGAAAAGCAAGCCTTGGGCAGGCATTTTGCCTGCCCCACAACAATGGTTGAAGAAGTCTCATAAATTATGGCCGGAATCAGCCATTGAGGGGCTTTGTTAATTGCTTGTGCTTTTCCTTTCCGATCGTGATAGTGAGCTTATCCAACAGCTAACCAGCTTTGGCAGTCTCGTCTAATATCCATGAGTTCACCCAGAATCTGACTCACAGTGCGATCGCTAAAAAAACTATTAGGCAACACCATACCAACAGTTCCCTAACATTAATACTAGAAGAAATCTTTTGTTTTCGCTCTGTTTCACTCGCTATTACATTAAAATTAAATCTGCGATCTAAATCTTCAATAATCTTAACAAGTCGATTTATCTAACACGCATCTAATCAACTATTTCCGCTAATTTCAAAGCATTAACTTGAGCTTGAGCTTTATGCAGCGACTCCTGCCATTCCCTTTCCGGATCGCTATCAGCAACAATCCCCGCACCCACTTGTCCCCAAACAATTCCCCCGGTCGTACCGTCACTTTTTGGTGCATATAAAAGGGTGCGAATCAAAATATTTAAATCCAGGTTGCCGCGCCAGTCCAAATAACCGCAGGAACCGTAAAATAAATTGCGCTTCACGGGTTCCAATTCTTCGATGATTTCCAGACAGCGCACTTTCGGACAGCCTGTAATCGTACCGCCCGGAAATACCCCTCGAATCAAGTCGATCGCGTCGCAATCTCCTCTTAATGTACCGATAACATTACTGACAAGGTGCATCACGTGACTGTAGCGTTCAATCGTCAGAAATTCGTTAACTTTTACCGAACCCCATTCACACACTCTCCCGATATCGTTGCGCTCTAAGTCAACTAACATAATATGTTCGGCTCTTTCTTTGATATTCTCTATTAATTCCTGTGCTAACTGCTCATCTTGAATGTCGGTTAAACCTCGCGCTCTTGTTCCCGCGATCGGTCTAGTATCCACTTTTTTTCCTAATAATTGAACCAGTCTTTCCGGCGAACAACTAACTATCGCCCCCCACGGAGTTTGCCAATAACTTGCAAAAGGCGAAGGATTGATTTGTTGCAAAGCGCGGTAAATTGACCAACTACTGCAATCTGTACGGGCTTCAAACCGCAAAGATAAATTAGCCTGAAAAATATCGCCCGCATGAATATACTTCTGAGCTTTTTGCACTATTTCTTTGTACTCACTCTGAGAGAGTTGAAAAATAGGAGTAGCGGAATTTTGTTGATAATTTTCGGGTAAATTATTCTCGATTATTTCTCGATCGGTTTGCTCTAATTGATGCTGCATAACATCGAGGTGAGAAGGTTGACTTGCAGCCAACCAGAGAATTTGCGTTTGACGGTCTAAAACCGCAAAAGATTCTGGTTCGTACCAACAGCTAACCGGGAAAGGAAGCGGATCGGTATTGAGTTGGGGCAGGTGTTCGATTTCCCATGCTAAATCATAACCTAGCCATCCCAACCAACCCCCAGTAAAAGGAATTTCCGGCGGTACATTTACTGCTAAATTTTGCTTTTGAGAGTCCAAAAGAGCGCGCAAAAAAGGTAAAATTTCACCGACTGGCGGTGTCCATAGCTGAGATTGACCATCAATTATCCGGGGAGAACCTGCACAAATAGAATATCGTGCCAAGTTAGTAGAAGATGTAACTGGACTTTCTAGGAGAACGGCCATATCGCGGGGGACACAATCCGATATTGAGCTTGCACTGTCGGCAGTTTGACCGAGAAATAAAATTTGAAAAATTTCAGATCCGCTGCGCTGATTTAGGGGAAGCTTTCGCCAATGCCAAGGTTGTATTTGTTTCATAATAGATTGCACTATTGTTAACACTTTCAGAACTTACGCTACGAGTCAATTTTGACACTATCTGTAGTAGTAAGGTTCACAGTTCGCACCTACTAAAATCGATTGAAAGCGTTATCTCAGCCATTACTGACAACTTTCCAAACATCTCGGCTTGCTTCTTTTTTGAGGCGTATCCAACCCCTAACGGAGTTAATGAGAAATAGAGTTTGGGTACTGTGCAAATCATCTAAGGTAATTAATTCTTCTCTGATTTTTCCCTCCTCTAAAAGTTGAGAACGAAACGTCCCCGGTAATAAACCGCACTTGACGGGAGGTGTGATTAGACCTGCGGGTGTATCGATCGCGATATTGGCGATCGTGGATTCGGTGATAACTCCATCTTGATTCCACAGAAAGACATCCTGATATTCGGGCTGCGACTCCAAAGCCATTGTATAAGGCAATCGGTAAGTTGTCTTGTGGTAAAGAAATGGGTTTTGAGAATCGATCGGTTTGCGGGCAATTCCCACAGATGCACCGATTTTTAAGATACCGCTATCTAGTGTCTGAGCTTGTAATTTTATGTGTCCCTCAGAAGATATTGTTAACCGTATTTTGTGTTTGACTGACCCGCAAGTCATACTTAATGCTTGTAAAGCATTGCTTGCTTCTGTTAGCGATAGGGGGAAATTAAAATAATCAGCCGATAGCTGTAATCTTTGAAGATGTCTGTCTAGCAAAAAATAGCCGTTTTTGGGTTCCCATAAAAGTGATTCCAGCAATTCAAATTTTTGCTGTTGTTGAATCATATTTTTTTCAATATAATGTAAATTAGGTAACTTGACGATTTTTAGACCCGCGAAGGTTCCTGTTTTTGTAATTATATAGGAAGTTAACTTGAATTTATGTTGTCTAAACCCTTTATATTTCAATGGCGCCTTGCCATCGGGCTGTTAATATTAACCTCAGTGCTCACACCCCTAGCCCTCAACTACTACGTCCGACTTGTTACCCGCAACTACCGCCACAGCGATATAGCTAACGTGCCTGCTGAATCCATCGCTATAGTTTTTGGTGCCGGAGTTTGGGAAGACGGCACTCCAACCCCCATGTTAGCCGATCGAGTCCAAGCAGGCGTCGATTTGTACAAAGCGGGGCGAGTGGACAAACTTTTGATGACAGGAGACAATAGCAGCGTCGATTACAACGAAGTACAAGCAATGCAGGACTACGCCGCAGCCCAGGGCGTACCGACTAATAATATCATTCTCGATTATGCCGGATTTAGCACCTATGAAAGTTGCTACCGGGCGAAAGAGATTTTTGGCATAACCCAGGCTGTTTTAGTTACCCAAAACTTTCACTTAGCCCGCGCTGTTTATACCTGCCGCCAGTTGGGCGTAGAGGCGATCGGTTTAGGAACGCCGGATTGGGGCAAATTTCGCCAAAAGGGCATGATTCGCTACAGTTTCCGCGAATTTTTGGCAGTCCTCAAAGCGCTTTGGGAAGTGCGCGTTACCCGTCCAGAACCGACTTTTTTGGGGCAGTTTGAAGGAATTAAAGAAAAGTTATGAGTGCTCTGTTGAAAACTTTAGTCCTTGCTTTAAGGACTAAAGTCTTCACTAAAAACTGGTTTTCTTACAACTAACCGAACATCATGTAAGTCCGGGAGTTGTAAGTTTTGAGTTACACAAAACTTACAACACAACTCACAAATCATAACTCGCCCGTTGCGGTAGTGTTCCATAACTTACTCGCGTTTGGAAAGCCCCGCCAGCGACCAAGTTAAGCTGACCATCATTAAGCGGCCTAGAGCCTTCAAACGGTCTTCGGCGTTATTTTCAACCGCTTGAGACAGAGTTTCAGACTTAAGATTTATCGACAATTCTTCAGCAGTTTCTGCTGGTTTTTCCAACTGGGGCTGTTCAGAAGATGTCTCAAGGCTGACTTGTGGCTGCTGATTTTTTTCTTCGGTCATTTTCTGAGTCACCTCCTGGAGTTATTGCATACATAACCCTTAATACAAATGTAATTTCTTTGTATCCGGGATTTGGGGAGTCAAGTTTTCCTTACCCGACAATCGCAGTTACCAACTGACTTAAAAGTTGTGATTTCAGTTGTTAGCTATCTTAAATAGCACTTAGCCAATTTTCCTCAGAAAGCCGATTTATTCACGGATAGGTCGTCCTCCACCAATTTTTTGTAATAAACGGGGTTTCGGAGCCTAAGTCCTGTTAAATTCAAAACTCACGCACTACTACCGATGATGCACATCACTGAAGTGTTATATTTACTTAACAGTAATATTTCCGAGATTCTGATATTGTTAAAGATTAACAATTAATTTCGCTCGGATTTATATCAATCTGCAAGCAACCGTCTGGGAAATATTAACAAACTGAAGGTGTAGAGCTGATGGCAATTTATGTTGATACTGCAATTGTAGCGGAAGCCGCACGGGCGAGCAAGTTCGGATGGATAGCGGGAATTACTACTAATCCGACACTTTTGGCAAAAAGCGAGTTATCTCCTGAGCAAACCCTTAAACAACTGGCACAACTGATTCCTGGGGAAGTGTATTATCAGCTAATGGCATCTGATGTTGATGGCATGGTAGCAGAAGGAAAAGCCGCTTTTGAGTCGATCGGGCGGCAAACAGTTTTGAAAGTTCCAGCAACGGCTGCGGGTTTCCAAGCAGTAGCGCATTTGTCACCGTCCATTCCTTGCGCGGTGACGGCGATATACAGCGCATCACAAGCAGTTGTCTCAGCAGAAGCGGGGGCTAAATATGCGATCGCCTACGTGAATCGCGCCACCCGACTCCTAGGAGACGGTTTTGCCTTAGTGCGGGATATGGCAAATGTGTTGCACAGAACTAATACTGAGATTTTGGCAGCTAGCATTAAATCGCCGGAAGAAGCGGTAAAGACTTTATTAGCTGGCGCCCATCATTTGACCTTGCCTTTGGATGTATTGCAAGCGATCGCAGTTCACGAATTATCGCAGCAAACAGTTGATGAATTTGCCAACAACGGGCGGGGAATTAGTTATTAGATGTCGCAATAGAGAAAACTTCCTTAATTCTGGAGGAAGTATCATTCGCTCGCTGACTATATATGAGTTTGGCTACTTTGTCTACTGTTGGTAACATTTGTTGATAAGTATGACTTTTATAAACTCAAGGTTATGAATTTTATGAATTGACTTTGAGAGCTGCTTATTGAATGATGTCAATCAACCGCACGGCATCTCCAAACTTCTACTCTTAAATGTCAGGGCTTATGACCATTACTCGCGTTCCT
This sequence comes from Microcoleus sp. MON2_D5, assembly GCF_036701905.1. Lineage (NCBI taxonomy): Bacteria > Bacillati > Cyanobacteriota > Cyanophyceae > Oscillatoriales > Microcoleaceae > Microcoleus > Microcoleus sp. MON2_D5. The sequence goes on along the minus strand of NZ_JAUBRM010000027.1, from coordinate 50,372 downwards.
GTAGACTCAACAGGCATCTCTGACCCAGCAGGCGATGTGCAGGGCAACCGCTACTCGGTCTCATCATCCATCTCAGCCGATGGGCGGTTTGTAGCGTTTACACTTCAACAATCCATCTTCTCTCTCGGAGAGCCGAACAATAATACTAACAATAGCGACGACATCTTCGTGCGCGACTTGTTAACGAATACCACCACCCGCGTCTCTGTTGACGCAGCAGGCAATCCGGGGAACGATATCTCCTACGACCCCTCCATCTCTGCGGACGGAAGGTTTGTGGCATTTCAATCTGATGCCACCAACCTCGTGCCGGGGGACACTAACAATAGTGGCGACATCTTCGTGCGCGACTTGTTAACTAACACCACCACCCGCGTCTCTGTTGGCTCAGCAGGCAATCAGGGGAACAGCTTGTCCCGGCGCTCCTCCATCTCAGGTGACGGGCGGTTTGTCGCGTTTGCATCTGATGCCACCAACCTTGTGCCGGGAGATACTAACAATAGCACCGACATCTTCGTCCGCGACTTGTCAACTAATACCACCACTCAGGTCTCTGCGAGTTCCAGCGGCGATCGGGGGAACAACGACTCTGAATTACCCTCCATCTCAGCCAACGGCAGGTTTGTGGCATTTCGCTCTTTTGCCACCAACCTCGTGCCTGGGGATACTAACAACGAACGCGACATTTTCGTGCGCGACTTGTTGACAAATACCATTACCCTCGTCTCTGTGAGTTCCAATGGCGATCGCGCGAACGATAGCTCCTCCCGCTGCTCTATTTCTGCTGACGGGAGGTTTGTGGCGTTTTCATCTGATGCCTCCAACCTCGTGCAGGGAGACACAAATAATACCACCGACATTTTCGTGCGCGACTTGTCAACCAATACCACCACCCGCGTCTCTATTTCCTCAACAGGCAATCAGGGGAACGAAGACTTCTACACTCCCTTCATCTCCGCTGACGGGCGGTTTGTGACGTTTTCATCTGAGGCATCCAACCTCGTGCCGGGAGACACTAACGATAGCGAGGACATCTTCGTGCGCGACTTGTCAACCAATACCACCACCCGCGTCTCTGTTTCCTCAACAGGCAATCAGGGCAATAGCGACTCCGAGTTCCCCTCCATCTCGGCCAACGGGCAGAAAGTGGCGTTTTCATCTTTTGCGGCCAATCTCGTGCCGGGAGATACCAACAACGGCCCAGACCTCTTTATTGCTGACACCGGCAACACTCCAGGTGGCATCAATAACTCTCCAAACGTCATCAACGGCACGAACGGCAACGACAACCTGACAGGCACGAACGGCAGCGATAATATCAGCGGTTTAGACGGCGATGACGCACTCACCGGCAGACAAGGTAACGATATCCTTATCGGGGGCGGTGGCAGCGACAACCTATCTGGCGGCAAAGGTTTTGACACTCTCAACGGCGGTTTGGGCAACGATAATCTAGTCGGCGGCGGGGGCAACGATGTATTTGTTTTAGGTGCGGGGTTGGGAGTTGATACAATCTCTGATTTCACCAACTCTCAAGATACCATTCAATTAATCAACGGCTTGACCTTCGGACAGCTATCAATTTCCCCTGGAACGGACGGCACATTAATTAGAGTAGCCAGCAGCGGTGAAGTTTTAGCTTCTTTGACAGGCGTTGCTCCGAACCTCATCGGCTCTGAAGATTTCATCTAGGTCGAGAGATGGATGGTAAACTGGTCATTTGTTAAATCACTTTTACTCAGAGGGACATCATGATTAAACTTGGCAAACAATCACTCGCATTAATAGGCACATTTCTTGCAGTTTTGCAACCAGCATTTACCGCTTATTCACAAGAAAGCAACAGCGAATTTAGCAAACTTCAATCCTTATTAGAAGCCAAAAAATGGTACGAAGCCGATCAAGAAACAGTCTCTCTGATCCGCAACAACTCCGCCAATCTGTCTTGTCCGAACCTCCGCGCGATCGATCAGATGTGGATGCAATCGAGCAATGGCAAATATGGATTGACTCCGCAGTTAGAGATTTGGCAGAAAGTCGGCGGTTCTAACTGTCGAACTTGCGAAGGTCAAATTAAAGAATTTAGCAAGCAAGTAGGATGGAACATGAGCTCTCAAGTAAGTCCTATACCAGGGGAGTTTGCAGCCCAGTATCCAACTGTTGCTTCATTAAGTTGGCAAAGTTATGTTGACAGCGATAAAAGCATAACTAGGTACAGTCTTTTTGCGGGCGCGCAGACATGGCAAGCGTGGAGAGTTACAGAATTTAACCTGTTTTCTACTTTTGCCAATTGCGGCAAGTAACAGTTGTAGGACGGGCAATGCCCAGACTTCCACGTCGGAGTCGGGATGGGATTTCTCGATCGCCTCGACTCTTCAATCTAAAATCTAAAATCTAAAATAGTAGGACTATGGCATTCGCCAAATCTTAATAGTGCGATCGGGACTGCCACTCACAAAAGTCTTGCTATCTCTGGAAATAGCAACAGAACTCACAAACTGACTGTGACCAGAAAGAGTGCTTCTTTCTTTTCCCGTCTTCAAATCCCAAACTATAATATCTCCGCCCCCGCTGATCAAAGTGCGGCTGTCCGGGCTAAAGGCGATCGTCCTCACCGAGCTCGAATGCCCTTTTAAAGTGCGGGTGCGCTTCCCGTCTTGCACGTTCGACAAACGGATCGTATTGTCGGTGCTAGCACTAGCCACAATTTTCCCGTTCGGGCTAAAAGCCACAGCATTAACTGCGCCCCCGTGACCTGTGATAATTCTTCTGACTTCTCCGGTGCCGAGATTCCACAAACGCACAGTCTTGTCTTGGCTGCCGCTAGCGAGAGTTTTACCGTCCTGGCTCAAAGCGATCGCGTTTACTCGTCCGGCGTGGCCGCTCAAAGTCCGCAACCTGCTGCCGGTTCTGACATTCCACAAGCGAATAGTTTTGTCATCGCTGCCGCTAGCGAGAGTTTGACCGTCCCTGCTAAAAGCGATGGCGTTGACCGGGGCTTTGTGAGCCGGAATCGTCCGCATCCGCCGCCCTGTCTTCAAATCCCAGAGAATCACATTATTGTCGCCGCCCCCGCTGGCCAAAATCGAGCTGTTCGGGCTCACGGCCACCGTCTTGACCGATTTGTGAGAATGCACCGACTTGAGAGTCGGCACACCTCCCGTCTTCACATTCCAAATTCTAATCGTCCCAGAGCTTGCGCTCACCAAAGTTTTACCGTCCGGGGACAGGGCTATTGCATTTACACCCCCGACCTTATCCAACCTTCCTTGCAAAAAATGAGTGCTAGGTAAAGTAGAAAGCAGCCACACCGGGTCTGCCGGAAACACCCCGTAACGCAGCGAACCGTAAATTTGAGACGCGCCAATACTCACCATCAAAACAGCCGTGCCCGCCAGCAACTTCTTTTTCCAATCAAAAACATCTTTCTCGGCCTTTTTCAATCCCGAATTCAGAGGTCTGAGGCGGTTTACAGAAGTCTGCTTCTTCACCTCAGGCGTCCCGGAAGTTGCGCGAAGTTTAGTTTGCCCCGTCGTCGGCAACTGAGTAGGCAACTGACTTTCCGCGCCGTCGAGATTAATTTCCTCCAAGCACTGCAAAACCATCTGCGGGCTTTGAGGTCGATTTCCCGGAAAAGGCGCCATCAGATAATCGATTACATTAGCCACGGCGTCGGAAACCTGAGGAGCTCCTTTGCGCCACATTAATCTGCCCGTGCGCGGGTTCTCTGGAAACGCAGTCGGTGGCTTTCCAGTCAGCAAATAAACAAAAGTGCGGCCTAGAGCAAAAAAATCTGACTGCGGAACAGCCTTGCCATTAGTTTGTTCCGGCGGCGTGTAGCCCGGGGAAACAATACCAGTCACATTTTGCCCCTGGCCCACCTTAGCGAAATAAGTCGCCGACACTTCCCGAGCAGTCCCGAAGTCAATCAGCACTAACTGCCCGTTTGGCTTGCACATAATATTGTGCGGCTTGATATCGCGATGGAAATAGTTGAGGCGGTGAACTTGGTCTAAAATTTCCGACAGTTGTTTGAGCCAGTTCACAGCTTGTTCTTGACTGATGGGGCGGCCCCGATGTTTCAGCCAGTCTTGCAAATTGGCCCCAGCAATTTTCTCCATCACCAGACAGTGAAAAGACTCTGTGCTGTGAGCGGGTGTAAATGTAAAATAACCGTCGCGATCGACTTTTGGAATACCTGGATGTCTTAGCCTGACCAACACGTCGGCTTCTTGCTTAAACAGTTCTACAGCTTTGGGATGTTCTTTGAGCAGGACTTTGAGCACTCTTCGGGCGCCGTTGTCGTCCACTTCAAATGTTCTGCCAAAGCCGCCGCCTCCGAGAGGCGCGACTAGCCGATATCGACCTTGCAACAAAAGTTCAGACCCGCAGTGGATACACACGGATTTGCCAGAGTTGGCTGGATCGGAGGGATTCGGACATTTGGGATTGAGGCAATAACTCACAGAAGCCACATAACCCTGATTGAGGTTGCTCTATCAAGTTTTACTTGGACACTGCTATACAAAACTTGGCTAAACTTATCTAAGCTTCACCATTCAACTAGAAGTATTTTCTAGAGGGTCTGATTCCTGCTTCTGCCAAGAGAGTCGGCTCTTACTTGTCCACAGGCGTAAATTCGGGTGGAGCAGCACCCTATTTTTGAATTCTGTACAACTACTTATTATTGTGGAAGCTTTTAGCCATTGTTTAACCATTATTTTCAACCAATTTAACGAATCGTGGTATCCCGTTCGACCTTTTTATAGGCTGGTCAGTTTTAAATCGACCGTCGTTTACTCTTCCTGAAAATTTTTCCTGCATATTTTGGGCATTATTCTGAGAATGTTGCACAAAACTGCGCCTCTGTCAATATGCTTGTCATCAGCAGCTCGGAGGAAGTTTAATCAAGTATTAAGCGATTAGATTAACCTGTGTGTACTCTTGGTGAGTGAGATTTTTGATTCAGCTTGCGTTACTTGCCTTGACAAGATTACTCAAGCCGCATTAGAGGTGTCTTCTCTAAAATCGTTAATTGCGGTATGGCATACCGTATTTGATTAGTCCTCTTTATCTAGTTCGGTTTTTGTTCAAATACGAGTTTTCCTAGACGGCAACACCGTGTTTGTGGGACGACGTACTCAACAATAAGAGTACGAGGTTTTACGTTGTCTGGTTAGACTCAATTTTCAACTTATGACGATCGTAGCACACCTAGTAAAAGACTCATGAGCACCCTTGATTGAAATCTTGCAGCCTCTCTGAAGTCAAGGGAGGCTTTAGTCTCGCTTGACTTCAGCATCCCGTGTTTTTGTATAACCTGTGGCACTGCGCTCTAAAGATCGGGTTGATGCCAAAGGTTTTGTTGTTTGTCACACCCGATCGAGGTCACAAATCCCTGATGACAGCAAATAATGTACAAACACACCAGAACTAATAACGAGAGAGCAGCTACATTTCAATTGTACGATCGCAACCACCACTCTCGAAGAAAGAAGTGAGAGTAGGGGAGTGGGGGAGTGAGGGAGTGAAAAAATCTGCCTTCTTCCTTCTTCCCTCTTCCCTCTTCCTTCAGCAGAAGAAAGCGTTTTAAACAAGTCCCTCAATTACCGGATGGAAGTAGAACGCCAGCGCCAAAACCGTATAAGCTGCCAACAGCAAAGTACCTTCGAGCCAGTTAGAGTTGCCGTCAGAACTGATAGAATTGGCGATCAGCACCGACACGGCAACCGCTACAAGTTCAAAGGGGTTGAAATTCAAGTCCATCGGTTTGCCCAAGACAAAACCTGCCAAAACCAACACCGGGGCAACAAACAAAGCAATTTGCAAACTCGAACCCACGGCCACAGAAACCGACAAATCCATTTTATTTTTCATCGCCACCGTCACCGCCGTCGTATGTTCGGCAGCATTGCCAATAATCGGCACTAAAATCACCCCGGTAAATAGTGATGTCAGCCCCAAACGCGCCGTCGCTTCTTCGAGAGTACCCACCAACAGTTCCGACTCGACAGCTACCATCAGGGTACAGGCCAACAGCACCCCAATCCACAGCGGCAGATTGACTTTGTGGTCAGGGCTGTCTGGTGCTAAGTTACTTTCGGCTAATTCTTCAAGCATTTCTATTTCTGCCACCCCTGCATCGTACAGATAACTGTGGGTTTTCATCGAAAACAGCAGCGTCAGCACGTAGACGAGAATCAGGACTATAGCAACAGCGCTAGAGAGGTTCTGCATAGTTTGCGGAGGGATGCCCGTAGAGGTGGCATTAACTGCAGTCGGCACCAAAATGGCAATCACGGCTAAGTTCATCGCTGAAGCGTTCAACCGGGCGACTATCGGCTGAAATTCTTGTTCTTTGTAGCGCAAGCCACCCAGCAGCATCGCAAATCCCATCACCAGCAGCAGGTTGCTCATAATTGAACCCGTAATGCTGGCCTTGACAACATCTATTAGTCCGGCGTTGAGGGCGACGATGCCGATAATCAGTTCCGTGGCATTTCCGAAGGTAGCGTTCAGCAAACCTCCCAAGTTGGCACCGAGGACGACGGCGATTTCTTCGGTGGCTGTGCCCATCCAGGCGGCTAGGGGGACGATGGCTAAAGCCGAGGTGATGAAGATTGTGGAGGATTCCCAGCCGAGAAAGTGTCCGGCGATGGAAACGGGGATAAATAACAGCAGGCTGGAAATAATTGTATTTGTGTTTAGCATTTAGATTCTCAAAAGCTGCCAACCGTCAATCATAGCCTGTGACCAAATGAAAAAAAGGGCGAGGGCGAGGGATTTGGGTGTTGGCTTAAAGCTGGGGGTGGGCGATCCTCTTCGAGGGCTTCGCTAACGGGCGATCGCTGCATTGCCGCTTTCACGGATGTGACAAACTAAGAGAGCGATTTTTTTAGCCGATCGGTTCAATGGATTTTTGTATTCGATTAGCTTCCTTAGAAGACATTCCTAAGCTGACAACTTTAATTCCTGATTCTGCTAGAGCTTTGCAAGCAGGCTACTATAGTTCAGAGCAGATTGAAGGCGCACTGGGCATAGTTTTTGGGGTTGACAGTAAACTGATTCAAGACCAAACATACTTTGTTGCTGAGAACAATCACCAAATTGTTGGTTGCGGTGGTTGGAGTAAGCGTAAAACGCTTTATGGAGGTGATTCAGGCAAAAATAATCCAGAAGACAGCCTGCTCAACCCAGACAGCGACTCGGCAAAGATTCGTGCATTCTTTGTTCATCCAGCCTGGGCACGTCGAGGAATTGGAAGTCAGATTATGCGAGTATGCGAACTGGCTGCTGAGCGTGCTGGATTTAAGGAAGTTGAGATGATTGCGACGCTAGCGGGAGAGCCATTTTACACAAAATTTGACTATCAGGTGATTGAGCGGTTTGAAATTTCTCTCCCAAACAGTCAGTTCCTCCCCGTTGTCCGTATGTTTAAGAGCTTTGGGCGCAACCCGTAAAAAATGAGGCCTAATAAAATCTGTTTCGGTTAAATGCGATGGTAAATCAATGAGATGACAAAGAAAGCAAATAATTATCAGCCATGTCAATAAAAGTAGGTTTTTTCAAAGTAGAAGTCGTCCCGCACGATCCAAATTGGCGCAGCGCCTTTGAAACTGAGTCGAAAATGATTGCACTTGCACTTAGGGACAATGTGGTTGCTATACATCACATTGGTAGCACAGCGATTCCGCAAATTCATGCAAAGCCGATTATCGATATGTTAGTTGAGGTTAAAGATATTATAAAACTCGATACACAGAGTTCAGCACTTGAGGCATTAGGTTATGAAGCAATGGGTGAGTTTGGGATATCCGGTCGTCGTTATTTTCGCAAGGGTAATGAAGCAGGGATTAGAACACACCAACTTCACGGGTTTGAAGTGAACTCAGCGCAGATAGAGCGCCATTTAGCGTTTCGAGATTATATGATTTCCCATCCTGAGGACGCGCAGCAATACAGCGAACTAAAGAGAAAACTTGCCCAAAAATACCCTGATAATATTCAAGGGTACATGGACGGAAAAGATGGTTTCATTAAAGCAATGGATCTGAAAGCGGCTAATACCAATTTTTTATGAGGCTGCATAGAATCCGATCCCCCCTAGCCCCCCGCGTCCGGGCAGGGTGGATTTATTGTCACAGGATAAATGTAGGATAGTATTGGCGATCGGGTCAGACCCGATCGCCAATACTATCCTAACTCGGTGCATCGCTAATGAACTTAATTGAAGCTATTATTGCAGTTCCCGACCATCGACATCCGAGAGGAATTAGACATCCCTTATGGTTGATACTAACAATAATTTTATTGGGTAGTTGTACGGGATATTGGGGGTATAAGCCCTTAGTTAATTTTACCAAAAATCCTCGAGCAACTCTCATAAAATTATTCAACCTCCCGCCTGATATTCGCTTCCCATCAGATTCAACTTTTCGCAACATAATTCACTCATTAGATTTTGAGGTGATCGCCGTTCTTTTCAATGTATGGTCACAACAGACTTTGCCAATTAACCCTCTTTGAATTGATGGCAATTGACGGAAAAAGCATCAAAAGCACCTTAGTAGGTGGCAATAGCTCTTACCAAAATTTTGTGAGCATGGTTTCTGTTTACAGTCATGAGCGCGGCTGGGTAGTGCGACATAAAGTCATGGAAAATCAGCAACAAAGTGAAATCTCTGTGGTAGAGGAACTCATCAAAGAACTCTCAGGTTCTCATGTAGTAATTGAGCGCGGATGCACTGCATTGTCAAAAAAAAACACTCGCCTTAATTATTGATGGGGGCAATGACTATATAGTTACCATCAAAAAGAATCAATTAAGCCTGTTTCTAGCCGCTCAAAAAGTAGTCGAATCTCAACGAGCCAGCGACTCAAATCAAACCTCCGAAAACCTACATGGACGCAGCACAACTCGAATCACCACAATTTATGCCATTAGCAGTGAATTATTACCCCTTTGGGCGGGAGCAAAACACATAATTGTGATCGAGAGAACAGGCAGTCGATGGTCAGGCAAAAAAAGTCGTCGCCGATTAGTTAAGTTCCATGAACAACACTATTATTTAAGCAGTTTGGATTGGTCGGCAAGTAAATTGGCCGAGGCTATTCGAGGACACTGGTTAATTGAAAATCGACTGCATTGGGTGAAAGATGTGACGTTAAATGAGGATAACTGTATTCATCGCGGTGGCAACGCACCAGCTAATTGGGCAATGGTTAGACAGTTTTTAGTATCAATCGCTCGGATGATGGGCACGAATACTCTTCCCCAAGCTTTAAGATTTATGGCTAACCAACTTGGAAATGTTAGTGAGTTACTTTTCGATTTGTCTAATCGAGACAAACCAGTTAAATCCTTTATGTGATCGCCAGCAAATAGCCCAGTCCCCTTGGTTTACTCTTTCGACAATTAATCCACCCTGCTAGCCCCCCGCGTCCGGGGGGGGACAAGAGTCCGATCTTTCGTCCCCCGACTATCAGGGAGATGCGAGGGGGATCGAGATATGTGCAACTTCACATTAAATTGGTATTAGAGACTACTAAATAATTATAAAAAATGCAAATGTCCTGACAAAGAATTAGCACAACATTTTTCTTTAAATAAAAAGATAATTAAATCTAGATTGTCTGATTTGGCAGAGTCGGGTTTTCCTATCCATTTGACTAATACTGCTGTGAGTCAGGTGGAAGAAGTGACACGGAACCAGACAACGGGCTCAACTACTTATGATTCTAAGGGTAGAGAAAGGGTGAATACAGCCCCTTGACCGGGTTTACTACTGGCTGTAATACTGCCTCCATGCGCTTCAATAATGCGTCTGGCAATCGCTAGACCCAGACCAACCCCATTCTTACTAGAGCGGCTCGTGGTGTAAAACTGTTCAAAAATGCGAGGTAAATCGGTTTCAGGAATGCCGCTTCCCTGGTCTCGAATTGAAATCAGAGCCTGTTGCTTGTTGCCAGAGGCAGCAATGAAAATACGAGCATTGGGGGTAGAATACTTAATCGCATTGTCTAAGAGATTCAAAAAAGCCTGTAATAAGCGTTCCGAATCGCCCATAATCCGAAGGTCAGCAACATCAACTTCTACAGTCACGTTTTTAGCCTGCATACGAACTTCCATTGCTCTAATCGCACGGCTGATGACACTTTCTAAGGCAATGGCTTGGATTTCTAATAGCGTGACACCCGCTTCTAAGCGTCCTAAATCAAGCAAATCGTGAATTAAGCCCGAAAGTCGCTTCGTCTCCTCTTTGATGGTTTGAAAGAAGCGATCGCGCAACTCCAGCTCATCCACAGCGCCACGCTCCAGCGCATCAATGGTGACCTGAACATTACTCACAGGGGTCCGCAGTTCATGGGAAACATTCGCTAGGAAGGCTCTGCGTTCGTTGTCCAATGATTTCAACCGTTCACTCATACGATTCAGTTCCGTTGCGAGTTGGTCTAGTTCATTGCTTTGACGAATTACGAGTTTGTCATCAAACTGTCCTCTACCCACGCGAATCGCAAAGTTTCGCATCACCTCAATGGGTTTAGAGAGACTCCGGGCTAATCGATTGCTGACCAAGGTACAGAGAAGAATGGTAATGCCAAGGGCGGCTAAAATTGTCCAGATCACCCTTACAAACTGTTTCTGAAACTGTTCTAAAGTAATCGAGATGCGTAATATCCCCAACATCTGACCGTTGCGAGTCATCGGTTTGACAATATAGAGGCGATCTTCCCTTGATAAAACCCCTTTAGTAACGCCCTGCACCGAATGACCGTCTAGTGCTTCTGAAACGCCAGATATCAGCAGCCAATTGGTGATTTGTCGATCTGTTCGAGGGTCAGAGGTGGCTAACAGCGAACCTTGGGCATCAAAGACACGGAGTGTGATATTGGCGGGTGCCCCATAGCGCCGGACAATGATCTGCACCCGTTGCATATCTTTTTCTTCGAGGGCATCTGCAACGCTCTCGCTCAGTGCTGTTGCCCAGTTTTCTAAATCTGTCTGACGAGACTGCATGAAAAAGGCATAAAACGTCCATAGGATGTAACCAGACATAAGCGAGGTTCCTAAGACGATCAGGATCAGGTAGGTAGCCAAGAGCTTCGTGTGGATTGAATTCCACCGAAGAGATGCTAACCATCTGCTCGTAAAGGAGTCTTGGGCAAAAAGTTTCATCGGCTCAAACATGGCTGGGATAAATGGTGTATCCGTTGCAAGCGATCCTAACCTAGCGCCATTGGTCACGGATTGAGCCAACCGAGCTATCCAACCCTTGAAGGATGCCTTAACCGCTTTTAAGCAGATTCCGCATGATGGCGGCGCAGCAAAGCTTTAATCCGTGCGAGCAATTCCTGCGTATTGAAGGGTTTGGTCACATAATCATCTGCCCCTGCCTCTAAGCCCAACACTTTATCCATATCTTGGTCTTTAGCCGTTAGCATCAGTATAGGCACATTAGAAAAAGCCCGGATACGCCAACACACTTCCATCCCATCAACTTCTGGCATCATCAGATCGAGCAGAATGATATCGGGTACTTGCTTGTGGAATTGTTTGATCGCGCTGTGTCCATCTGGTGCTGTAGTGACCTCATAGCCTTCCTTTCTCAGTGAGTAAGCAAGGCTTTCACAGAGTGGGGCTTCGTCGTCTACCAACAAAAGATGCGGCATTAGTATAAATAGTTACATTTCATATGGAGTATCTCAAAGGCAGGATTAACCGACATCTACCTTGAGAGGTAAATCGTCTTGGTTCCGCTCAGGTTTTGCTGCTTACAAATACTAGGCAGCAAAACGATGGACAGTTACGAGCGGTTATACCAATTTAATGTGAAGTTGCACATATCTCGATCCCCCTCGCATCTCCCTGATAGTAGGGGAACGAAAGATCAGACTCTTGTCCCCCCCCGGACGCGGGGGGCTAGGGGGGATCGGATTCTACGGGGCCTCATAAAAAATTGGTATAAGTGGCGATCGTCTCATTAAATTTATGATATTGGAAGTGGCAATTATTGATTTTAAGCCTCATATAACGGGAGCAAGATAACATATGATTGATATCGGTCTCACACACATCGCACTGGCCGTTTCTGATGTCGATCGCAGTATTGAATTCTACTCCAAGTATGCTGGAATGCAGGTCGTTCACCGCCGCATTGATGCAGAAACTGGTGTTGCTGTGGTCTGGCTTTCCGATCGCACTCGCCCTTTTGTAATTGTGCTAATTCAAACAGACTCCGTACATCCCGTTCTGTCTCCCTTTGCACACCTCGGAGTAGGTTGCAAAAGCCGCGAATACATGGATTCTCTCTGCGACAAAGCACGTCAAGAAGGCGTACTGCTTGAGGAACCAAAAGATTCTGGATATCCGATCGGCTACTGGGCTTTTTTGCGAGACCCGGACGGTCACACGCTGGAACTATCATACGGGCAAGAAATCGGATTTACAGTGGAGAAAGCTACTTAAAGTTATAATAAACAAATAGCCCTCCAAACCCGATCGTTTCTCATCTGGAAATAGACTGGAGAATCAAATGACCGCAGCAATCATCGCACCACCCAGAAAAGAATCACCCCTTCTGTTTGAGGGACTCACTTGGAGAGAGTTCAAAGCAGTTGAGCAATTGTTAGACCGTCCAGGATATCGACTTTCTTTCCTGGATGGAATTCTGGAGATACGACGAATGCCTGGAGAACCCCACGAAACCGTTAAGAAGAGAATTGCCGCATTGGTGGAACTGTACCTGCTGATGGCGGGGTTTGACTTTACTCCAACTGGCTCAATGACGCTAGAAAGTGAAGGGGTAGCCGTTAAGCGAGAGGCGGATGAATCTTATAAACTTGCCCCTGGTCGTAAGCTACCCGATTTGGCGATCGAGATCGTGTTTTCCAGTGGTGGCATCAACCAACTAGAGGCATACAAGCGGCTGAAGATAAAGGAAGTGTGGTTCTGGGAAGATGGATTGTTAGAGGTTTATCACCTCCGGGGAGAGGGCAATACACTTCATTATGAAAAGGTTTCCAGTAGTGAGGAAGTGAAAGGGATCGATTTGGATTTGTTGTTGCGCTGCATCAATATGGTGAATCATGTTGATGCAGTTAAGACTTTTCAACAGGCACTCCAGAAATAGCTGGGAATAGGGGATTTTGCCTCCTTTTACCACCTTTTTTGATATCTCAATATCCGCAAAAAGCAATGGGGAATGGCAATGATGCAAATTGTAATTGTGGGCTCGGGGCCAACTGGTGCGGCACTTGCCTTACTGCTGGTGAAACGAGGTATTGCCGTAACCTTGGTTGAGGCTGCAAAAGATTCCTACCGAGTGTTTCGGGGTGAAGCGTTAATGCCCAGCGGATTGGATGCGATCGCACAAATGGGCTTATCCACTATGCTAGAAGGTGTTCCACACCGACCAATTGATGCCTGGGAGTTCATTGTGGGCGATCGGCAACTATTTCGAGTTGATGAGCCAATGGGGTCAAATCGACCTTGTACGCTGGTATCGCAACCGCCTTTGCTAGAAACACTAATTTCAGAAGCTCAGTTGCATCCAGAGTTTCAATTTATCTCAGGTGTTCCGGTAAAAGATTTACTGTACAGCAACGATCGCATTGCGGGTGTAAAGCTAGGAGATGGGCGAGAGATTCCTGCTGCACTTGTGATTGGTACAGATGGTAGAAACTCGGTTGTACGACAGCGTGCAGAATTAGAGTTAGTAAAACAGCAGAATAGTATAGATGTTCTGTGGTTTAAACTTGCCGCTCATCCTCGGTTTGTGGCGGATAATGTATTTTATTCCATCCTGAATGGCGGTAGCGGATTCAGTGTCTTTCATGGGGCAGAATCAGGAAAACTTCATCTGGCTTGGGTGCTATCTGCCGATGACAAAACCGATTGGAAACACACAGACTGGGCAGAAACTTTCGCATCGCGATCGCCTGCGTGGATGGCAGAACATTTCCGCAACTGTGCCGATACGATCGAATCTCCGATGCGATTATCTGTTGTGGTTGGTCGCTGTCCGCGCTGGCATCGACCAGGAATCATACTTTTGGGGGATGCTGCACATCCCATGTCTCCGGTTCGCGCTCAAGGAATTAACATGGCTTTGCGCGATGTAATTGTTGCCGCCAATCACCTTGTACCTTTATTGAAAGCAGGGGCTAATTACGAGGAAATTGATTTAGCATTATCGCGGATTCAGGCAGAACGCGAACCAGAAATTATTCGCGCCCAACAACTGCAAGCACAAGAAGCCTGGAAAGGTGAACAACTGCGAAATAATGTATTTATACGTTTATTAATGATGCAAATTGCTCCGTTTTTGGGTGAAAAAATTAAACAATTTTGGGTTAAAGGACAGTATGAATTGCGCCAAGGGGTAACGCAGGTAAAATTGGTTGTGTGAAAAGAGGAAATTCAAAGTTAGGAGAAAATTGTATGCGATCGACAACTCTCAAAGGACCGATCGGCACTATTCACATCATCGAAGCCAGCCCCGCTGTCACCGCTGGGGAGTCCGAGTCGCTGCCGGTGGTATTCGTGCACGGTATGGCGGTTTCTGCGAGCATCTGGGATGTGCAGCTTGCCCATGTCGCCCGTACCCGACGCGCGATCGCCCTTGATATGCGGGGACACGGTGATTCCGCACCGCCAGAGGACGGCAACTATGCGCCCGCCTCCTGTGCAGCGGATGTTTTCGCGGTACTGGATGGGCTGGGACTCGATCGAGTGGCGATCGTCGGGCACAGTTTCGGTGCTTGTATTGCCCTCGCCACAGCAGCAGCCGCACCGCACCGCATCGCGCAGTTGATCCTGGCAGACCCACCTGGAGACTTTACCAAGGTGTCTGCAGAGGTGCACGAGGCACGGATCGTCCCCTACCAGAGGGTTCTGGAGACGGAGGATTGGCGGGCTGCTGTGGAAACCAGCTTCAACGAGGCGCTGACAGGAAGCAGGGCCCATACGCGCGATCGGATTCTCGCTTGCTTGGCGGCGACTCCACGGGATTGCCTGTGTGGAATGTATCGCGGGATGTTTCCCTTTGAAGCTGTTGATGCTCTCGATCGCTACCTAGCAGCGCCTGGAACACGGGCCCACGCAATTATTGCTCCCTCAAACACTTTTCCGTTCAGCCTCCACATCCTCCGTCCCACACTGACGACAACTACGATCGCCGATACTGGACACTGGCTGATGCTGGATGCGCCAGAGGCTTTTGCGAGGGAACTTGATATCTGTTTGGAAGGTGTTTAATATAGATTTCGACAAAATCTGTTAGTCTTACGACAATTCATCGAGAGTTAAGTTGTGGGGGTTTTTGAGGATGAAGGCGTTGTTGTCTTTGATTAAGTCACCGCTACAGAGAATCGGTAAGCGTTCTTGATAAGCTTTAATCGCCAGGATATAATCTTTGTCTGCGAGTGAAGTTTGAATTTTCCGCAATTTGTCAGCAATGACGCCTATTAAGATTATTTCGCCACTTAATTTGTCGGTATTGGGGGTGTGAATTTGCATAACAATTCCCTGAATTATCGTGTTGGGAATGCTGGTAAGTAGTTCGCTTAAAATTTCAATTTGAGGGCGATTTTCTGCGTTTTCTAGGGTTTGGATTGCCTCGCGGATGCGGGCTGCATAATCTCCCAGGTTTTCCCGGTTAGGTAGCAATATTTCAAATTCTTCTGCATCGGCTGTTGGTTGGTGCCAAAGTGTGGCATTATCTAAAAAAGGTTGGTCTTCATGCCAGCCGTGAGTTTGTAAGTAATTTCTCAGTTGATTTAGCTTGATTGTTTCGAGAGTTTGGCTATCTTTTACGGTGATTTTCATGGTTGAACTCCTTGGCTAATTTTCTCCATAATTGACTGAAGGGCTGCGACGGTAAATTGGTTGATTCTGGGGATGGGGACGGTGACAGCGTTTGTGTTTTGTGTTTTTGGCTTTTCCCGCAGCGAGATCCAATATCCGCAGTTTCTGATGCAGAGTTCTGTTTCCGACTGGGTTAACCAATCTTCGGGTGTTTCTGGAATTAAAACGACAACTAAAATTCGGGGTATGGCGAAGTCATCCATTCTTAAGTCGTCGTAGTTTTTGAGCTTGAGGGGGTAGCGGATGGAGTTATCGTCTTGGATATCACTTGATGTAGATTTTAACTGCAATTCTAAGCGAGGTGCTCTAATGGGGCCTGTCGCGCCTTTCGCAGCTACTCCCCAGTCTACGCTGTCATCGTCTACGGAAGGTTTGTAGACGGAATAGCCGGCAACGGTGGTGACAGCTTGCAGGTAGATGTTGCTTAATTGTTCTTTTTGTTGGTGGATGCCATTAATTAATTCTCTCTGTATTTTAGTAGTTTACTTGACTAAGAAAGAAGATAAAATTACGTCAATTGCGGACAAAATAGCAGCGCATATTAGTGCCCAGATAGCCCCTTTAAACAAATCTGATATTTTGTCTCTATTTTTGGCCAATTCCTTGATAGATTGATTCGAGTGTTCTATGATTGAGAGTCTATACTCTTCCTCTGTTATGTCAAGGCATTTTTCTGTTAATTCTTCTGGTAAAATTATTTTTCCTGCTATTTGCGGCTTAAATCCCAAGAAACAATAAATCAAAGAAATTATTAAAGCAAGGTAACTGAGAATCTTTAAAAACAAACAAAAATTACACTCCAACGAAATATCCAAAGCATCAATATTTACTGCAAGCGAACGATCGGGTAAGCTGGAAAAAAAGCGAATTAGAGCTGCATCAAATCCCAGCACTACACCTAGTTTTGTAGTAAGCCTATTGCTACTCATATCTAAATCTTTTAATGCCTGCTCTGCGTATTCGTAAATTAGCGTTATATTGGGATTACATTCATTATTCCTCAACGGAACCTCCATGTCTAATAATTCAGCAGATCAGCAAGAGTCTAATACTTCTCAAAAACCTCCAGAACCTCCAAAACCTCCTGAACGCATCAAGTTTGAAAAGACGGTGCATAGGAGAAATGATGGTGCGGGTTCCTGATATTTCTAGCTAGGTTCTCTAAATCCTTCACCCGAATCTCACCTGAGAGCACCTTGGGTCGCCAAACATCACGGGTTACAGCTAGGGTGAAGAATTGCTCTAAGATTTTTCGATAAGAGTTATCTTGACTTCGCACTCTCCAATTTTATCATTGCTCCTGAATTTCCACATCCACCGCTTCTAACTCAGCTTCCAACTGCTCAATCGTCGGCAAACATCCTTTCAGGAAAAGCTGTTTTTCAGTCAACAGCTAAATTGTCTATAACTTTTGCTCCCCATCCTCGCTGCTGTTGCCTGTTTAAAATATTCCGTCCAATTGACCAGTAAAGCAACACTAATTCGCGAATAACAGAAAGTACGGCCCGCACTTGATATTGCACAATACCTTCCTTAAGTTCTCGCCAAAATCATGATAATCTTCAGCAATTGACGAACTATCGGCCAGAACCCACCCTCTGCCGATTTTCCCGAATCATCGCCTCTAACTTGGCACTCTCGGCAAATTGCCTCTCCAACTTCGCCGTCAAAGGCAGCCTCTTCTCGTCCAAACCCTCCTCCTCCTCCTCCCAGGCCTCCGCCCCCACATACCTCTCAGGAGTTAAAACATAACATTTACCGTTTTGCTTTTTTGTTGCCTTTTGACTCCGCACCAGTCTTACAACTCTTCTGGAAAGTACATTTGCAGCCAATCTGCCCCGCCCTAACCCAACTAGCCTAACTTGTCCAGAACTTAGGTAAAAAGCACCTAAAGTATGATGCGAAACTCGGGCAATACTCTTATTCTATAAATTCATCGGGCATTAAACCGATATCCACAACCGCCAAGATTTATTGCCAAAAATTAAATCTTTCCGGCGAAAAGTTGCTATTTAATGAATAAGACTTTACAATCCAGCAAGGTAAATGAAACTCTCAATGAGCAGTGCTGCAAGCACTAACCCGAAATGGGTCGCAAGTGCCAAAAAGCAGCAAAAGCTACATTTTTTAACTCTTTCAACAGCAAAGCATTGGCAAAAAACCCAGGGATCGACGGTTGGCATCTTGGAACGAATGCTTTGCTCGCAATACTACAAATGTATCAAAACTTGTCAGCCAAATTTAGTCCTAACAGATGCCTAGCTGTAACTCTTGCTGCGTAAGGTTTCAGTTTCTAATTAGGCTCGTTTTATTGTCTTTAACTACTTGAGGATTCGATCGCATGATTTCGCTTTCTACAACTCAATCCGATGTGCTACCTTTGCCTTCGCCAACCGTTACCGCTGCAACCCAAACCAGCGTGACTGCCGCAACAGGGGTCTGCGTGACGGTTCACGGTCACTTTTACCAGCCACCCCGGGAAAACCCTTACCTGGACGCGATCGAACGCCAAGCCAGCGCCTCTCCCGCCCATGACTGGAACGAACGCATTGACATCGAGTGCTACCGCCCGAACGCCTTTGCCCGCATACTCAACGATCGCGGCGAAGTCGCGGGGATCGTCAACAACTACGAGTATATGAGCTTCAACATCGGGCCTACACTGATGAGCTGGCTGGAACGCTACGATGCGGAAGTCTACCAGCGGATTCTGGAAGCCGATCGCAAAAGCTGTCAGCGGCTCAACGGTCACGGCAACGCGATCGCCCAAGTATACAATCACATCATCATGCCCCTCGCTAACGAGCGAGACAAATACACCCAAATTCGGTGGGGGATCGCAGATTTCCGCTCCCGGTTCGGTCGCGATCCCGAAGGAATGTGGCTCGCCGAAACCGCCGTAGACTACGCCACCCTCGAAGTTTTAGTCGCTGAAGGCATCCGCTTCATTGTCTTAGCCCCCTCCCAAGCCGAACGCTGCCGCCCGCTAATCGGGCAAAACCACGAAGGGGAACCAGGGCACAATTCCGAATGGCACGAAGTCGGCGGGGGTCAAATCGATCCGACTCGCCCGTACCGCTGCTATTTGAAACCGGAAATGCGATTGATGGCTGACCACCAACTCTCGCCGCTGAGCACTCACTATTTTGGCCGCCAGCACTCCCAAAATTCTGCAGCCCCAACTGCCAACACTCCCTACATCGATATCTTTTTCTACGATGGCCCGATCTCGCGAGATATGGGCTTCAATGACGTTCTCAGCAGCAGCCACCACTTGGCCGGGCGCTTGGGTCAAGCAGTACGGGGAGACCACCGACCGGCTCAATTAATCTGCGTGGCGACGGACGGCGAAACTTTCGGCCACCACAAAAACAGTACCGAAAAATGCCTCGCCTACGCCTTCACAGAAGAGTTTCCCCGCCGAGGCTGGACGGTGACGAATTTTGCTCATTATTTAAGTCAAAATCCGAGCGCTTGGGAAGTTGAACTCAAACCCGTGACGGCCTGGAGTTGCTCTCACGGGGTCGATCGCTGGCAAGATGATTGCGGCTGCGGTGGTGGCGGCGGATGGCACCTCAAATGGCGCCGCCCCCTGCGGGATACTCTCAATTGGCTGCGCGATCGGCTGATTCCGATTTACGAAGAAGCGGGGCGCAAGCTGTTGAGCGATCCCTGGAAAGCCAGAGATGAATATATTGAGGTTATCCGCGATCGATCGCCCGCTAACGTTGACAGTTTCCTTCAACGCCATCAAGTTCGCCCCCTCGACGACGCCGAACAGGTGGACGCCCTGCGACTGCTGGAAATGCAGCGCCACGCCCTGTTAATGTTCACTAGCTGCGGCTGGTTTTTTGAAGAAATCTCGCGGCCAGAAGGCGTGCAAATTCTGCGCTACGCGGCCCGGGCGCTGGAATTGGCGGGGGAAGTTACCGGCATCCAGCTAGAAAAGGATTTTGTGGCTCAACTAGCCCTCGTACCCAGCAACGTTGACTGTTTTAAAACAGGGGCAGAAGTTTACCGCCAACTGGTGGTGACAGCTCAAATTAGTCTCCGACAAGTGGCCGCCCACTACGCAATCAGTTCTCTATTTGCCAAATTTCCCCGCGAAGAGCGAGTTTACTGCTATCAGGCCGAGCAGGAAGATTTCCAAATTCAGCGCATGGGCTCGATGACTCTGGCTGTGGGTCAATTGCAGTTAACCTCGGAAATTACGCGGGAAACAGAGGTTTTTGTGTTTGCTGCGTTGCACCTCGGCGGCTGGGACTTCCACTGCTGCATTCAGCCTTTTGGCAGCCGCCGGTCTTACACTATGCTCAAAGAGCGGTTGTTTGGAGTTATGCAAGAAGCTTCGGCGTCCCACGCGATTCTGGAAATGGTGCGCCTGTTTGGGGATCAGTCCTTTAGCTTGCGGGATTTATTTGCGGAGGAACGCCACCGGATCGTGCAGTTGCTGAGTCAGGAAAATTTGACTCGGTTGGATCAGCTTTACACTCAGGTTTACCGGGAAAATTACGGGGTGATAATGGCGTTCCACCGCGACGATCTGCAGGTGCCCGTAGAGTTGCAGGTGGCTGCTGAGGTGGCTTTGGGACACCGCTGTTTGACGGCGGCCAAGGCTCTAGAACTGGAAACGGAGGACGCGGAGGCGCTGCTGGCCGAAATTGAGGCGATCGCCACTGAAAGCGGCCATCTCCGCTGTCGGTTGAACGTTCCCGAAGTCAAGGAAATTTTGGAAAGGCTGGTTTGGCGCTCGCTAGACACGCTGCTGCAAGCTGGAGCGGGCGCGGAGGATCGCTCGCCTGTCAATTTAGAAGCTGATATCCGCACGATCGAGCGTTTGATTGCAGTAGGCGATCGGCTGAGTTTGGGTTTGTGTCTGGATCGATCGCAGGAACTGTATTTCAATTCTCTCTACAGTCAAATTGTGCCTCTGTGTTTGGGCTGGCTGCAACTGCAAGAGGTGTCGGCGGGCGACAGTGTGGTCGCTGCCGTTGCCTTGGGGATTGCAGGTTCCGGCGCCGGCTGGGACTTGCCTTCGATCCGGCAGTTGCTGGAGTTGGGTCAAACCTTGGGCGTTGATGTTGAGTGTTGGTTAAATCAGTTAAGTAAATAGTTTCCTGATTAGCCAAATCAATTCCCGCCCTTGAGAATCCGCCCGATCGGGGTTTAAATCCCGATCGGATCTGCGGGATCAACCGAGGATCTATCGGCATGGAGGCTTCCCGGGATCGCGGCTGGCGATCGAAGCACCGACAGAACACCGACAAGTTTCTTTGAGTTTTCGCTGTACTTGTGTGGGAAGATAAAAAGACTGTCCGCAAAGCCTACAGGTGTTCTGCACCAGTAGGCTTTGCAGAGTTTTGAAGAGAGAACACTAAATTTAAGTCTATGAAAGTTGGCGATCGCGTTTGCATTAAAAACTCTGTTGTTGTCTACCACCATCCTGAAAATCGCAGTCAACCATTTGATATTAAGGGTATGGAAGGAGAAGTCGTGGCGATCGTTCACGAATGGCACGGCCGACCTGTCAGTGCTAATTGGCCGATTCTAGTACAATTTGACAAAAAATTTCGAGCTCACCTGAAAGAGGATGAGGTCGAATTGATATCTTCGGAAGTCTAGCTGTCTCCAAAGTAGAAGCCCGAGGTCAAAGACAATATCAAATCCGGTCAGTCGATTTTAGATTTTAGATTTTAGATTTTAGATTTACTCCACAGATGAATCTGGAATCTTGAACTAAGGTCTAAAATTTTGCGCTGGTCGCGACTCCTGTCGGAAAGCAAGTATCCGTTTTTGGGCGGGAGTCATATAGCTGTTGTACAGTTTGTAGTGAGGACTTCACTTTTTTCTGTAGCTTTTAGTCGGTCTGCAGGGCTAAACTCCTTACT
This sequence comes from Microcoleus sp. MON2_D5, assembly GCF_036701905.1. Taxonomy (NCBI): domain Bacteria; kingdom Bacillati; phylum Cyanobacteriota; class Cyanophyceae; order Oscillatoriales; family Microcoleaceae; genus Microcoleus; species Microcoleus sp. MON2_D5. The sequence goes on along the minus strand of NZ_JAUBRM010000027.1, from coordinate 28,619 downwards.
ACAAACCATCTTTTTTATTTAACCCTTAATTTTTCGACCGTCCGCGGCTAAACCAACCGAAGATATTCAAATCTCCCTGCATTTTCTGCAATTCCTGCTGATGCTGCTTGGCTGTAGCGTAATACCACTGGCAGTGAAGTTCTAGTTCTTGACGGTACTTAATTTCCTCGTAAAACTCGCGGACAATTTGGTGTCTCTGAAAAATTTCGGCCGCGGGAGTCGGTTCTGGGGCAATGTTTTGCAACTCGTGGGGCAGCATGATTGTTTGGGGGCGACTGTGGCTAATATTTGCTGTAATGACTTTAAGCTAGCACACAGAATCAATTTTGGATTTGGCCAGTGACTTCACGGTTGAGACTACTTAAATTCTTCCATCCAAAATCCCAAATCTAAAATTTTGTAATTCTGTTAAAGCCATCCCCGCAGCCGATAAACAATTAAGCCGATGTATTCTTTCAAAGCTTTAGTTGACTGGTTTAACTGATAGGTATCCGGCAATAAATCCAAGGCGACTGCTTGCCAATTGCTTTGGGATGCTGCGATATCCTGCTGCGTTATCTGGAAGTCTGTTGGTGCTGGAATGGCTGCTATGCCTTGCCGCTTGAAAATTAAGAGCGATCGAGTCATGTGCATCGCCGAGGTCACTAGCAAAACCGGCCCTTTTATGCCTTTACCATCTAAAATTTTCCGCACGTTGACGGCATTTTGATAAGTGTTGTGTGAATCGGGGTCTTGCAGAATTGCTGATGCCGGTACACCCATTGTTTGGGCAATTTCTGCCATGTCTGCCGATTCGGGAGCCCCGCCGCCTTTCCAATCTACTCTACCGCCGCTGAGAATTAGCAGGGAAGCTTTGCCTTGCTTGTAAAGTCGGGAACCGTAGATTATTCGATCGCCCGCTTCCGCTAATTCTACCCAAGGACGGGGAGGTAAAGCTGCTTTGACACCGCCGCCCAAGACGATAATCGCTTCAGCTTGGGGGAGTTCGGCGGTTGGTAAGTTTTGCCATTCGAGCGATCGAACTAACGATTTTGAAACCCAACCGCTACTTCCGAGCAGTAAAATAATTAGAGCCGCAGCAATTGGCGCCGCCGCCCATTTCGGACGCTTCCAAAGTGTGATTAAAGCCGCCATCATTAACAGGCAACTCAACCCCAAAGGATAAATAAACAGCGGCAGGAGTTTCGACAGAAATACAAACATTCAGCAAGTAATTCAAATTGCTAGTTAGCGGTAATGGGTAATTGGTAATGGAATATCGTTACTCGCTAATCTGTAATTAGTAATTTAGGTGGCGGGAGTTGTTAATTTTTAGTATTGAGTTTTGAATAGTGAACTCTTTAACTTAAAGCTTAAAACTCAATACTAAAAACTATTTTCGGTGCTAGCGACGATCCTCTGGCCCTGACAACCAGTCGAACAATGTAGGAGCTTCACGCCTAGAGGTTTTGCTATATAGTTTGCTCTCGGTTTCCACTACTTCTTTATTGAGGATAGCATCCGAGGTTTTATCCTTGGAACGCATATTCGGGTTGAGTAGTAGTTCGTTGTGCCACCAAGCTACAATTAAACCTGCTGCCACGCCACCGATGACACCAAGACCGAGACTCACGGGCAGGCTACATCCTACTAAGCGAAACCCAACGGTAAACAACACAAACCATATCAGCGCGGGGTTAAACCCCTTGGAGTCTCCGGTAAATTTTGGCATGAGCTGCAAGTTGTGTTTGTAATAACACAGAAAGATATTGACAATATTAGCAGACAATCAAATTAGCAAGGGCGATCGATCTGCAACTACTCTCCACAAATCAAGTTTAATTGTACCTCTAAGTCTTGGGCGGTATCTACAATCTTTACAGAAATTTGCTCTAATTCTGTAAAAGGTTCAAAAGCTGCTTGCTGCGAACTCAATAGTTCTGCTGTCGCGTCGGCAATATCGCCCCTGCGCTGTTGCAGTCGTTCTCGCAATACTTCAATTGGTGCGGTGCAGTAAATAATTTGCAGGGGCAAGCCGTGGGATTGAGCCCGATCGATCGCATCGGTTCTCAAGTTTTGGCGATCGAACTTTGCATCTAAAATCACATCCCAACCTCGGTCAGCCAGCACTATCCCCAACTCTAACAATCTACCATAAGTCTGTGCCGTCATTTCATCCGAGTACAAATCTTGCCCGCCGCGTTCATTTAAAGGAATTCCGCCTAAATGCTTGCGAACAGCATCGGATCGAATGTGAATTGCCCCTGTACGGCGAGCCAAATATCGAGCCGCTGTACTCTTGCCCGAACCAGACAAACCAGACATCAAAGTTAACTTTCCCCGGCGCGGTTTTGTGTATTGCCAAGCCAGTTTATAGTAATGAGTGGCCGTCTGTGAAATCTCTGCTTTTTGGGAAGTTGAAATAGCGGGATCGTCCAACATTAACGAAGTTACTTTTGCTCTAACATAAGCTTGACGACTCAAATACAAAGGCAACAATTGCAGTCCTTCCCAATCCCCTGTTTGTTCGATGTAAGTATTGAGAAAAGCATTGCCTAAGTCTCTGCGGTCCCGCGATTCCAAATCCATTACTGTAAAAGCGACATCGTACATGACATCAACAAAGCGAAAAGGCTCGTTAAATTCAATGCAGTCGAACAGTAATATTTTATCTTGCCAGAATGCTATATTCCGCAAGTGTAAATCTCCGTGGCACTCGCGAATTTTATTATTGGCAATCCGCAGCTTAAATAACTCTTGATTTTTGGCAAAAAACCCATCACTATAATCTTTAGTTTCCTGATATTGTCTCTGATTCTGCGGCCCGCCGATATATTTTTGCGAAATTCGGTAATTCTTATCTATTGTTGTGCGAATCTGACTGACTTCGCCAAATCGGCGAATGTAGCTATTACTAATTGCCGTGCTGTGAAAATTGGCAACTTCCCGCCCTAAGTCTGCCATAAGTTGCTCGGTCAAAAGTCCGCGTTCCAACAAACTGAGCAACAGCGAATCTTGAGGAAATTCTCGCATTTTCAGCACGTATTCTACAGCAATTTCGCCAGAAGCTATAGCAGGTAAGCTGCTACCCAAGTGAAAAGAATCGCCCGTTTGAAGAATTGGCAAAACTTCTAGATAAATTTCCGGTGCAGTGCGCTGGTTCATCAGCAATTCTTGATTGCAAAAATGCTGTCTCTTCTCCAAGGTTGAATAATCGAAAAAGCCAAAATTAACTGATTTCTTGATTTTGTAAACATAGTCTCCTGTGAGGAGAACAAAGGAGCCATGAGTCTGAATTAGCTGCACTGGTTCTGTCACCCCGTGCGGGTAAAACCCGGGCTGCAACATTTGCTGAATCAGAGGTGGGAGACAAGTATCAGTCATATAGATTTTAGATTGGGGATTTTAGACTTTGGATTTTGGATTAGATCGATTGGGGCTTGGGGATTTAGATAAAGATAACTTAAAGAAAATAGATGTTGAGTTGAAGTCGATTTATTATAAAGTTGATAATTAGTGTAAAGCAAAAATTACTAATGACAGAAAACAATCAAGATTCCCGTTCCGTGGATGTGTTTGGCGTGGGAAATGCCCTGGTAGACATCCTAGCATTGGTAGAAGATGGATTTGTACTCGACCACGGGCTGAATCGCGGCGGGATGACGCTGATGAATTCGGAAACGCAGGGGGGGATTTTGCACGATTTAGAGCACAATTCGCTGCAAATGCGATCGGGCGGTTCGGCGGCAAATACGATGATTGGTTTGGCTCAGAGTGGCGGTAAAGCCTATTATTCGGGCAAGGTTGCTAAGGATACTAACGGGGAATTTTATCGGCAAGATTTGCTGGCGGCAGGGATTGATTTTAACGTGCATCCTGCTGAGTCGTCGAAGGAGCCCACGGGTACTTGTGTTGTGCTGACTACGCCGGATGCGGAACGCACAATGTGTACTAATTTGGGTGTTTCTACTACTCTGGCTGCGACTGATATTGATGTCGATCGCCTGAGTCACTGCAAGTACAGTTATGTTGAAGGCTATCTTTGGGATGCTCCCGATCCGAGAAAGGCTAGCATTGAGACGATGGAACAGTCTAAGCGCCTGGGCGTGAAGGTGGCTTTTACTTTTTCGGATGGCTTTTTAGTCGATCGATTTGCTGATGATTTTCACAAGGTGGTTTCGGAATATTGCGATGTAATTTTTTGCAATGCTGATGAAGTTCGGAGCTTTTTTAAGGAGGAATCTCTGGAAGAGTGCGCTCGGAAAATGAGCGAGATTTCGGATTTGGCTTTTATCACTAATGGGGAAAAAGGCTGCATGGTGGTGGAGAACAAACAGATTGTTGATGTGGCTGGATTTCCGGTAAAGGCGATCGATACTGTGGGTGCTGGGGATGCTTTTGCGGGGGGTGTTTTGTTTGGAATTACTAACGGTTTGAGTTCTGCACAAGCGGCTCGCTGGGGCAATTTCTTGGCTTCTAGGGTGGTGCAGATTCATGGGCCTCGGCTTGAGGGTTCTCAGGCTCATCTTTTGAGTGAGGTGATTTCTGGTTAGGAATTGAAATGGGCGATCGCACTTTTTGTCGTAAGGGCGATCGCACTTTGTTGAACCGTAGATAAAGGTGGATGGGTGGCGAGGGATTAAGGGCGATCGCGCTTTTTGTCGTAAGGGTGATCGCTCTTTTTTGAACTGCAGATGAATGCGGATGAACGGGCAGGGATTAAGGGCGATCGCACACAATACAATTGTATTTTTAGCACTCAGATGAGATACAATTAAAGATAGATCCTAATGTTCAAGTTGGTATTTCTGTCAATCTCAAATCACCCTGCGTGAACCACTCACCCTTGAGCACAGCAAAATACTGACCATTAGCAATAATGGCTGTCTTTCGGTTAAAGAAATCACCCAATTTTTCCACTTCAATTTGAGCGGGATTTAAACCGTTGAGTAAACCAATTGCGCTGATACCACGAATATCGCCACCTATGCCGTCCGGCAAGAAACCTGCACGAAAATCCTCTATTATGTCAACTTTGTCTAGATTAGCTTGATCTGTAATAGGCAAACCTGTACCAGGTGCCAACAGAAATAAACTCCTACCTAAACCACCTATTAGGGTGTCTTGATCTTTGTCCAATCCACCAAAAAGAACATCATCATCGTTCCCACCATCTAATCTATCTGAACCGGTTCCACCAGTGAGGATATCTTTGTCACCACCGCCTGTTATTAAATCATTACCCTCACCGCCTTCAAGTACATCTTTTCCAGAATCAAATAACCCATTGCCGCCTATGAGCGTATCGTTACCTGCTCCACCATCAAGAGTGTCATCACCGCTGTCGCCATTAATTTCATCATTACCAGCATCGCCGAAGATTTTGTCATTTCCTGAGCCTGTGAAAATTGGGTTCCCAGTTCCTAAACCAAACAGGATATTACTGCCGTCTAATTTGCGATCGCCTATGTTATTGTCAATGCTGCCATAGATTATCTCATCATTTGCTGAGTTAATATCCTTAGTAGCCAGAAAGATTGGCTGATCGGTTGCTTTAACTGCCATCACTCCTTCATGGCCTGGAGAATAAGAGTCCGATCTTGCCTTAAACCGCTCTCGCTCAGTAAGAATGCGATCCTTGATGATTTCTTGCTGGATTAATCCTAGTTGCTGATCCTTTATATCCTGATTAAGCAACTTTGTGAAAGTCTGGACAACCTGACCATGCTCACTACTAAAATCTAGTGTACTTCCAAAATTAATTTGAAATGACTCATCAGCAGTGGCAGCAAGTTGCTGATTTCCGGCAAGGCTTCGTGCTCCCACAAGTGCTAGAGAGTAATTAGAGACTTCACTAAATTTATTGGGCGAATCTGCTTGAGTATTTCGACCATCTAAATCATAATCAACACCTGCAAGGCTTAGGAGATCGATGTTGCTTTCTGATGGTGGATCTAAAGCAGTAATTGTGCTAACACCTACTCCATTAGGTTTTATTTCGTTGCCTTGGTCATCTTTGAAGCCTTCTTTGTAGAGGCGACCGATTTCACCGCTGACTAATGAACCCAGACTATGACCTATTAAGTTTAGACTTTTGCTAGCTGCCACAGAATCTATTTTTAATTCTTTTAGTAGTTTTGTAACCACAAATTCTGCAACAGGTCTAATCCACTTCGCCGCCAAATAGTTACCTACTCTTAAAGATGGATCAACAGGGTTTGTATCATCATTACTTATTCGACCATTAACAGAAGCTTGCTCCCAGTTTAAGAAATAAACTCTATCATTAGGTCGGACATTTGCTAAAGCTGCTGCTAGTTGGCGTAAGTTTCCCGTCGGCCCATCATTCCACCCGTGAATAACAACCCAGGTTTTTCCTGTTTCAGTTTCTGACTCAAAGGGAGATGGTTGCTTATCTGTAGGGCTAAACAGTTTTAGCTCAATTTGGCGCTCTGAAGTTGTCGAATCACCAGGTTTCGGTTGTGGAGAAGAAGGATCTCGAATATCTCGTAGATCAACCATTTTTAGTTGAGAAGGATTGTCGGGATCTGTGATTTCAAACTTTGTACGACCCAAGACTCCATAAGGAAAAGATCCGGCACCTTCACCAAGTTTTGGAACAGCATAAGCGGCTCCTACTGCTGCCGTAAGTCCAGCTAACGGGTTAACAAAGGTTACTCCTATTGCACCACCAAGAAGACCCCCAGCCGTTGCTACCAAATTCTGTTGCAATAAAAAATCATCAGGTGATAATTTGAAGTCACCAGTTACAGAACCTTGTATGACTGCGGCAGGGTTGTTGACTGATGTGGGAACTCGATCTGTTCGCACATTAATCTTCGTATCACCCAGATTACCAAATCCAGGTATTTGCAGTTTCAGATTATCGTCACCACCTGCACTATCCGATTTTAATGTGACTTTAAAATTTAGCTGATCACCCGGCTTGACATTTTCAAATTTCTTGGGTGAAATATCTTTCACATAGTTGAAATCATCATCAGCAGGTACGAGAGTAATTTCCTGACTGACTCGATCTAAGCCCTCTGTAATTGCACTCACCAAATTAGCACTATCTGAGTCTAATCTGACAACTTTACCGAAACCTAATTTATTAACTAGGTCGTTATATACTGAAATATTGTTTACCTTATCTATTTCGGATATAGATGTAACAGCAAAAATAGGCACTATACCTGCATCAATCAGGGCCTCGCGAACTTGCTGAATACTCGGATAATCTTCTCCGGTTCCCGGCGGATTGCCATCAAGGACAGCATCGCCATTGTTTGGTCTGGTAATTCCCGCCTGAATCCCACCATCACCCGCTTGGTAAAACGGTGCATCTGTAGCTACAACAACAACACGTCGCGCACTATCTCGGAAACCAATTTCAGAAGTGCCAGCACGACGTGCCGTTTGTAACAGGGCTTCCAGTGATGCTTCCGGCTCTTGAGCATTACCAGGGAGAATAGTTAGATTATTCACTGCAGATTGCAGTTCATTTTCATTTTGGGTTAGTGCTAGATTAGTACGATAAACATAATGACCATCCTCAATATTTCCGATTCCTTCTATTGGCTTGTCAACAAAACTGCCCAGACCAAATTGAGTATTCGGCTGCTGATTTGACAGAGTATCAACTAAATTTGGTACTAGACGCTGGAAAGTAGACACATCGTCATTAAACGAGTTAGAAGCGTCTTGCAGCAGAAAAACATCAAGCGGAAGCTGGTCATTCGTCGCACTTGCACTAACCGCTGAAGAACTTGGCATCAGAGCAGCCACAGTATCCACACTTTCAACACTTAATGCGCTGCGAGTGGTTGAACTAGAAGCATCCCCAGGCACCGTCACTGTAATATCTAAAGTAATTTCGCCACCGGGCGGCAAAAACACATCTATCGTATCCGCTGAGAGAATAGTTCCCGGAGTGCTCGACAGTATCTCTCCTTTCTTAATTTGAATACCAGAGGCTCCCCCAATTTGAGTGTTAACACCAGTGATATTACTATCAACTGCACCTCTTCCTGTTGCAGGATCGATCGCAATTCGCTTCCCATCTCCTGTGAAACCGAAAAGTTTTCCGCCCTCAAACAACAATGCCCAAACATTATTGATACCAATGTCACCAATTTTCGTTGCTTGACCTGTGAGAGATACCGCAAACAAACTATCGCTTGTATCTCCTCTCGATGTGGCTAAAAATCGATTGTTCGCAGCGTCAAATACTAAATCCCCACTGCTGGTAAACCCAGGGCCTAAGTTAGCTGCGAAAGATGCTGCCCCGTTACTGGTATTAATTGTATATAAGTTGGAATTGCCAGCCGCATAGAGGACATCATTGGCAAATTCTAGAGCATTAATGTTGACAACACCTGCACCCAGATCGCCAACATATGAAGTTAAACCCGATACTGGATCGATTTTGAATAACTGAGTGGGGGTAATTCCGAAAATCGTCCCGTCTTTAGAAACAGCGATGTCGGAGAAACTGAAGGTACTAGCAATTTGGGTAAATTTGGCTGACGGATCGATCGTTCCAACTTGTCCCCTTAGTCCGTCGAAGGTCGAAATGAAAGACGAACTGGCCCCTAACTGGCTAGCACTGCGGGTATCCAAACCATAGGACAAGATTCGATCGCCCTTAATCTCTTCCTCTAGAGGTGCGATCGCACTTGCATCCACTGCACTACCCAACAACACATCATCTGTCAGTAAGTTCATAATCCCATCTCCCCAAAAATATAGTTGCGTCAAAACCAGCAAAGCCCGCCTAGCAAGCCTTCCTAGATATCTATCAGGGCCTTCATCTGCTTTTTATGCAGTTCGCCCTGTTTTTGTAACAAAACTTTACATTGTTCCCAACAGCAGATCGGCCGTATCCCCGATCGCCCGCCAGATGCACCGTCAAACGTAGCTGACAGCCAAACACATCATTTCACAATACTCCACAATCCTGAATCTGTATAGGCTTAACGGCTCACCATTTGGCTCAACATCAAAGGCTCATTTGGCTCATTTGGCTCATTTGGCTCACCAAATCATGTAAAATTCTTGACTAAGGCAGAGTTTCCCTAGAGGAGTAGCAATGGCAGGTTTGCTCAGAGCATCCGAAGAAGGGCTAAAAATCATTGACATGGTAAGACGCAATCTCGGATGGAATAAAGCAGATGAGCTCTGGTGTCAGGCTGCTCTCACTTCAAAAGCAACTTTAAAGCGATTTTGGACGCAGCAACCAATTAGACGAGAGACTTTTATACACATTTGCAAAGCTGTAGGTGTGAAAAACTGGCAAGACATTGTTGCGCGGGAAATTCAAGAACCAGAATTACTATCAGCCGCGATCGCAGATATCCCCCAAGACAACCAAACCGATCGCACTTTCCCCCTCCCAGAAAACTTACCCCCCGTCAGAAATTGGGTACAGCGCACCAAAGAAATCGACACCTTAAAAACCCTAATTGTTGAACCCCATCTTGTAGGGGCGGTGCCCCCGTGCCCGCCCTGGGGGGTTCCCATCGCCATCTCAATAGTCGGATTACCGGGAATCGGAAAAACCACCCTCGTCAGCCAACTAATTCGCCAACTCCACACAGAAAATACCCCCTTCACCTGCGCCGCTTGGCAATCCTTGCAATCCGCAACTGGCAAAGCACCCCGGTGCGATCGCACAATTGACTCGCTGCTATTCACCCTCTCCAACGGCGACATTACCGCAGCCGTCAATGCTCAAGATGACTCTTTCAAAAAAACCGAAAAACTGATAAAAATTCTCAAAGCTAAACCTTGCTTGCTCGTTTTCGATCGCGCCGACACACTTTTGAAAACAGGAGAGGCAAAAGCGGCTGGTTATTTCGCCGACGATTGTGCAGAATATGCTTGGTTATTCAAACAACTTTTAGAAACAGAACATCAAAGCAAAATTATTTTCACCAGTCGCGAAAGCTTAGCCGAATTGCCGTCAACAGTCACCCGCGAAATCCAGCTAAACGGATTGGATCGAGATGCAGCAGTTGCCCTATTGCAATCTTTTAATCTGACTGCAAATCCAGAAGAATTAGCCGAAATGTGCGATCGCTATTCTGGACATCCCAAAGCGTTACAACTCGTCGCAGCTTTGATTCGAGACGATACCGAGTTTCAGGGAAATGTCGGAATTTTTCTACACCAGAGAGACTGGTTGCTGATTCGAGATATTGAAAGAGCGATCGATGAAATCATAGCGCGTCTCAGCGACGGCGAGCAAACTTGTCTCAGCCGAATTTCTGTCTATCAAACCTCAGAATATCCACTATCTTTTGCAGGAATTAGCGCTCAAATGCCAGAAGTTAGCAAGTATGAACTTAAAGAAAATATTATTCAGGCACTCAAGCGCCGACAATTGCTATATTACGATCGCCACTTTAAATCCTATCAGTTGCATCCGCTAGTCCGAGAAAAGGGCGAGTACCTACTAAGTCAACCTCCCGAAAATCTCCGTACCGCCCACAGCCAAGCCTATCACTATTATATAAGCATTCCCCTCAAAACTAAATCGGAATGGCAAGATATCGAGGATATTAAGCCCCTAATCAGAGCGCACTATCATGCTTCTCAAGCAGGAGATTTAGATGCGGCAAATGCGATTATTTCTGAAGTCTATGAGTATTTGCGGCAGTGGAATTGTGCAGAGTTAGTATGTGTAAATCTACAGTTGCCATTGTTAACGGAAGTAAAAAACATTAGCCTTTAAGGGGCGGGCAAGATGCCCACCCCACAAGAAATTTGATCTGCTGTGGAACGGGCATCTTGCCCGTTTTCTTATTAGTCAGGGCGGGCAAGATGCCCAATCCCTACTCCCCACAATCAACTTGATGTATAGACTTCAACTACTCGAATAAATCCCTCTTTCTTGCAGTTGCTGCATAAAAAACTCTTCCAAAGTAGGCTTAGCCAAATTCATCCCAATTAGCTGCCCTCCCGTACCGCTCAGACTAGAAAGAAACTCCTTCGGATCGCCCTGCAAATGACCGTACCACAAATCATTATCCACTTCCATATCCGGTATCCATTTTTTCAGGATATTCAAGTGGCCGCCCCTACCTTCAACCCGGTAAGTTTCAGTATTACCTAGGATTTCGTCGATCGCACCAATGCAGATTAATTCACCCTTTGCCAAAATAGCCACTCGATCGCAAATCTTCTCCACATCAGACAATATATGCGAATTAAAAAAAATTGTTTTTCCTTGATTTTTCAGCGATAAAATTATCTCCCGCATCTGATAGCGTCCCATCGGATCTAAACCCGACATCGGCTCATCCAAAAATACCACATCTGGATTGTTAATCAAAGCTTGAGCCATGCCGATCCGTTGCAGCATTCCCTTAGAATACTGGCGCAACTGTTTTTTAATTGCCGCGGATTTAGATAGCCCAACTAAGTCTAGCAAATTCGGAATTCGCTGTCGCTGAATTGAGGGGGGAATTTCAAACAAGCCCGCCGCAAATTGCAAGAATTCCCAGCCGGTGAGATAATCGTAAAAATAGGGATTTTCTGGCAAATAGCCGACTCGCTGCTTCACGGTGCGATCGCCCAAAGGCCTCCCCAACAGCAGTGCCCTGCCAGAAGTCGGCCGTACTATACCCAGCAAAGTTTTCAGCAGCGTAGTTTTCCCCGCTCCATTTTGCCCTAATAACCCGAAAGTTTCCCCCTCAGAGACAGTCAGAGTGCAATTTTTGAGCGATTCAATTTTTTCATTCATCCAGAAGCCGGTACGGTAGAACTTCCCCAGATTAAATGTTTCCACCACTGGGGTAGCTCCGGGCATCTCGGTGAAAGTTGGCGCATCTATAAGAGGTTCCATTTTTGTCAGAGAAATAACTAGCACCTGATTATATTCTATTGCATAACTTCAGTAATAATTGCTGTTTTTAATGTTAAACTAATATTAGCTGTACTTAAAATTGGCAGAATATGGATCGTTCAAAAATTATTGCTATTATCACTGGGGTGATTTCTATAATTTTAGCAGTTGCCTACCTGCTGCTCGTCACCCTCCTCGACTTCCGAGGCGAAATGGTGCCCGCACCTCAAAGTCAGTTGCCAGTCTCCATGCCAATTCAGCAATTAGGCACTGCCAACCCGACTTTGCGAGTACATTAGTTATTGGTTATTGGTTATTGGTTATTAATCATTGCAATAACAACTAACAATTAACAACCAAGAACTGCCAACTAACAACTAACAACTAACTAATACACATGAATTGCTTTCATCATGTGATATGCAACTAGCAACTGCGTCAAAGCGAGCGGGTAACTTTGCAAAACTTCGCCAGTTGTGCCGATCAGTTTGCCAATTTCCGGGTTGCCTTGGGCGGTGCAAAATCCCCGCAGGTGTGGCAACTCGCTGCACAAGAGCATTTCCAGTTCGTTTACTTGCTCGCTGGTAGCGTGGGAGTCTACTTCCAAAACGTCAACAGGTTTGCCCATATCCCGATCGAGTCCCAAGCGAATTGCAGGTTGAAAACTCTCGCTGCCTCGACCTAAAATTTCAGTAAAATCAGGGTGAGGAATTGTCGGTCTGAGCACTAAACGGACGCTCAAATCCGATTGATTGTCCGCTTCTGCCGGGTAAAAACTAACTACAACGTCGGCCGATTTGCGCTGAGGGCGAATGAAGTCTTCAGAGTCCGGTTCCCGTTTTTTTATTTCTGCAAGCACCTGTTCTTCAGTATAGCCGCGCTTCATAATATCGCGCTTAACTTTCCACTGAGTTCGCAACTCTTCGGGAGGAGCAAGATACACTTTTACGTCGTAAGAATCGCGGATTGTTCGAGTTGCGTAACCCAGCAAACCTTCAACTATGACAAATTTGCTCGGCTTGATGTATTCCGGTGGGTCGAATGTACCTGTCGTGTGGTTGTAGATGGGTTTGAGAATTGCTTGTCCGGTACGAAGCAGGCTGAGGTGCTGCTGCATGATGTCGAGGTAATTGCAGTCGGGATGCAATGCTGTGATTCCGATTTCGGCCCGCTGCTTTCTGTCGTAGCGGTGATAGTCGTCAGTGCAAATCACCGTGACATTTTCTGGCCCCAATACTTGGGCAATTCCCCGCGTGAGGGTGGTTTTGCCCGCTGCGCTATCTCCGACAATACCGAGAATAATTGGTCGATCGCTCATTGTTTTTACCCGGACGCACAATAGCAAATTTTGTTGTGAATCTTCAATTTTATCAAAATTGTGTTCCATCCGATCGCTCGGGTTGACTTGATCCCCCCCGGAGTCTCTCCCATGTGTAAAATTTTTGTAAAACTTCTTAATAAAATTCAACAAAGCATACTCAGGGAACATCTCATTGAACGATCGTAATTACCCAATTCTCAATTCCCTGTTTGCCCAATTCCCTGTTTGGCCCATTACCACTCATCCTTTCGTTTGTTGCTGTGGGTTTCCCAATCGTCGTCTTGCGGCCGCTGATACAATGCTTCTGGTTCTATTTCTGATTCCAATTCGGCGGACATTTCTAATTCTGGTTCCGATTCTTGCTGATAAATATTCAGAGGTTCGACAACGCGGGCGATCGCATCTTTGACAAATGCTTTGACAAACTCGTCTTTCCTATTTAACTGAAACTGCCTTTGCACGACTTCGGCGATGCCGCCATCGCCCCAATCTTGGTCATGGCGGAAATATTCAATAAAACTTTTACCAGCAATTCTAGTTAAATAAGCGGCACTGACGGCTTGAATTGCTTTGCCAAGTACAAACCCGGCTACGCTTAGCTGCAACGCCCTTGACACTACTTGAATTACACCTTCAACTATTCCCAAACTTGCTAGGGTTTTTGCTAGAGACAATGCCAATTCTTTCGCGCGATCGATATTTAATTCGCAGCCGTAAATCTTGGCAATTTCTACTACCATTTGAGCGTTAACTGCTGCTGTCGCTAACAAATCCACAACTGGCAAAGGCGTTACGGCAATTACTCCGGCTCCGATCCACTGAAATCGCTCTACTGCCTTATCAGCTTGCCGCCTTCTTTGAGCATCAATTAACTTGCGCGCTTGGTCTCCCAAGTGCTGAGATTGCAGCAAAATATTGTCCGCAATTAAGTCTTCGCCTTCAGCTCGCAAAATCGCAGCGACGCGCCGAATTAATGGCATAATATCCGGGTCTGGCTGAAAAATTGTGCCGTCTTCTAGTACAACTTTTTGCGGATTGGCGCTAATGGCTACTACATCCATTGCTGATACAAAACCTTTGACTCGCTGCCGCAGTCGATCGAGAATTTCATCTCTGTCGGTGTCGGGATAAAGGTCAACTTTATTAAAAACCACGATCGACCTTTTGCCAATTTCCGCCAAAGTCCGCAGCGGTTCGTACTCAGATTTTCGCAAATCGCCGTCCAAAACAAATAAGATCAAATCTGCCCTCGCCGCCAACTGCCTCGCCAATTCCTCTCTGTAAGTTCCCGCAACTCCCGCTTCCAAGATGCCTGGGGTATCAGTAATTGCTAATTCTCGATCGATTCCTTTCAATTTCAGAGTGTAAGTTTCCCCAACTTCGGTAGTTCCCATCGGCGCGCCCACCTGTCCCGCCATCCGCCCCACCAGCGCATTCACAGCGGAAGTTTTGCCCGCAGAACCGGTGCCGAAAACAACTACTCGAACGCTGCCCCTAGCCATGCTAGCTTCAATTTCGCGGGCTCTCAACAGCAAAGCTTGCCGCGCTACTTCATCTTGAATGCGATCGACTTGTTGCCTGATTGCTTTGAGATTTTCCGAAGCAGCTTCACTTTTGACAACAGGAACCTTCGGAGTAATCGGCCGTTTTCCCTTAACTTTCTGAGGGCGTTGCAGCAGCCTAAAATAGTAAACCAGCGCAAAAATTAGGGTTCCCAAAAGTACAATTATCAGGAAAATCAGCAAATTAGCCAGCAGCGGAGAAGCAGACCACGCAACTTGACTGTAAAGCCCTGTTAAGGAACTCACCAGCCCAATAATCAGCCCCAGGGCGAGGCAGAAAGCAGCAATTAAGGTTAACAGGCGCGGCAAAGGCATGAGGGGAGTGGCAAATAAAAGGGTTATGCTTTGATTTTTACATTACCAAAAATAATGGGTTTAAAGCCCCGCCCTTCTAGGACGGCTTTCTTTAACGGTGGTATACTTACGCTAGTTATGTCAGCGTAAGTATGCTTGTTTTTGAGGCAAAACTAGAGGGACTTGCACAGCAGTACGAGCGGCTCGATGAAGCCATTCGTACTGCTCGCTTTGTCCGCAATAGCTGCCTTAGATACTGGTTGGACAACTTGGGGATTGGCAAGTACGAGTTGAGCGCCTATTGCGCTGTTCTCGCCAAAAAGTTCCCGTTCGCTGGCAAACTTAACTCCCAAGCTCGACAAGCTTCGGCTTCGCGGGCTTGGAGTTCTATCGCTCGGTTTTATGACAACTGCAAAAAAAGCAAGCCAGGGAAGAAAGGCTTCCCACGCTTTAAGAAGCATCAAACACATGGCTCTGTTGAATATAAAACAACGGGCTGGAAGTTGTCGTTCGATAGACGAACTATCACCTTCACTGATGGGTTTGAAGCAGGAAGCTTCAAGATGTGGGGAACTCGTGACCTTCACTTCTACCAGTTGAAGCAGATTAAGCGAGTGCGTGTTGTTCGTAGAGCTGATGGGTACTACGTTCAGTTTTGCCTTGACCAAGAACGGGTAGAGAAGAGACAGCCAACGGGTAAGACCCTGGGACTGGATGTTGGATTGACTCACTTCTACACCGATTCGGACGGTCAGACAATCGAGAACCCCCGTCATCTGAGAAAGTCCGAGAAAGCGATAAAGCGTCTTAGTCGTAAACTTTCTCGCACGACCAAAGGGTCGAAAAACAGAGTCAAAGCGAGAAATCGCCTGAGTCGAAAGCACCTCAAGGTAAGTAGGCAGCGTAAAGATTTTGCCGTGAAGTTAGCAAGATGCGTCATCCAGTCTAACGACTTGGTTGCCTATGAGGACTTGCAGGTGCGTAACATGGTTAGAAACAGACAACTGTCAAAGTCTATATCTGATGCTGCGTGGTCGGCTTTCCGTCAATGGTTAGAATATTTTGGCAAGGTGTTTGGTGTGGTAACGGTTGCCGTACCACCGCACTACACTTCTCAAAACTGTTCCAACTGTGGGGAAGTCATCAAGAAGTCTTTGAGTCAAAGAACACATCGCTGTCACCATTGTGGTTTTGTAATAGACCGAGACTGGAATGCAGCAATTAACATACTTGAGTTAGCACTCCGTACCGTGGGGCACACGGGAACGTTAAACGCCTCTGAAGACATCGACCTCTGCATTGGTGAGGCAACTCCTCAATGTAAGTCGAGTCGTGGAAAGAGGAAGCCCAAGAAGTGATTCTTGGAATCCTGCGGTACGGCCGGGGAGGATGTCAAGCCGATAGTCATCAGTCATTGCTAATCTAAAATCTAAAATCTAAAATGGCGAAGCGCCCGATCGTACTGCGCGAACCCGCAAATCCCGATTCTGTCGCACTGCGGGCGCGATTTGCGGGGTTTTAGCGGTAGCGGGTGCAGATAAAGTGCGATCGCGCCGGAGTCTCCAATTGTAGCTTGCACGAGAACTCAGTAAGTCGGTGGGAAAATTCGCCACCAGTATGTAACAAAAGATGAAGTAGGGTGATTCGAGTTAAATTTAATGGGTTGTGTAGGGTTGTGTACGGTTTTTTCTTTAGCTTCTATTCCATGAATTAGCGCAGAAGCAAGCTCTAATTCGGAGTCAAATATTTATCCTGCTAGTTCATCTTTTTTTATCTGTTGCCGCTCCGATACAAAGCAAATTTATTCCTTCTCATTCTCCATAACGATGCCACCAGACTTGATAGAAAAACTCATGCTAATTGCCGACAATCGGCAGAGTGAGATGTACCGTTGTTTCCTTTTGATAGATACTGGTAATTGAGAACTCTCCTCCTGCCAGTTCGACTATTTTCTGGACAATTTTTAAGCCGATACCAGTACCCTGTTGCTCATACTTCTTGCGCTCAAACTGCATGAAGGCACCAATTTTAGCAATTTGCTCTTCTGTCATGCCCTGCCCCGAGTCTTGTACAGATAAATGCAGCATCTCCCCTACGACTTGACTGCTAACTTTAATGGTTGTCTCTGGTGCGGAGAATTTCAGTGCATTATCAATTAATTCACGGAGCATCGTTGATAGATATCGCTCTGATAGAGCAATCTCCGCTTCCTCAAGACTGAACAACAGATCGTTGCTACGGTTGACCTTCTGAGCCTGATATTTCAACTCGGCTTCAATGGCGGAAGCTGAAAATTCAGTCCGCGCAGATTCGATCTTGTGCTGTTGACTTGCCGATAGTTCTAATCCTAAATAAATCAGGAATTTTTTCGTTAATGTTTCTAGGCGACGGGCCGAGTTATATGCCCAGCCTAAGAGCTCACGGATTTCGGCGATCTCAATGTCTCCGATCTCGTCCTTGAGCCACCCGATCGTGCCTAAGATGCCATTGAGGGGCGTATTCAGTTCGTGGGATAGAGTAGAAGCTAAGTTGCCACGCAGCTCATTGAGGGTGCTGTCCAAGAGATTGATGGTATTTTCTTGGATGTGGTATAAGTTCTGGATATTATCATACTGTTGCTTGATTCTGAGCATTGAATGCACGCGAGCACGCAGTTCAATAGCATTTACAGGTTTACTGATGAAGTCGTCGGCTCCGGCAGTTAGACAGTTGGCAAGGTCTGATTTTGAGCTTAATGCTGTCACCATAATGATGGGAACGGCTTGCCATTTTGACATGGCTTTGATTTGCCGACAAATCTCGATGCCGTCTATTCCCGGCATCATCACATCCAGCAAAATAAGATCCGGATCAAATAGGTCGAGGGATGCGATCGCCTCTTGCCCGCTGGCAGCGTAATGCAATTGATAATCCTGCTCTGATAACAGGGTTTCAATTACATCAAAGTTATCCGGCTCATCATCAACAATTAAGAGAGAGAATTGAGACATAATTGCCACCCTTTCAATAATGGAAAATTTTTTATTAGTTGATGTGATAGCCATCAGCTAGGCGGCCAAACTGATTTCAAAAATGGCTCCTTGTGGTTGATTACTTCTTACAGAAATGTCACCCCCATGTGCCTCAACGACCATTTTGCAGAAAGCTAAACCCAACCCTATTTGAGAGACATCCGACATCAGATTTCCAATCTCGTATTTCTCAAAAATCTTGTGTCGCAATGTATCAGGAACACCAGGCCCAGAGTCTATAACCTGGATTTTGGCGTTGCCCGATCTGGGGAATTCTACATTCACTATGATTTGACTATTGCGTGGGGAAAACTTAATGGCATTCGAGAGGAGATTATCCAGCGTTCGATGTATCATGGTGGCATCAAGCGAGACTTTCCTACTGGTTTCTTCGGGTAATTGAGCGACCAGCGACTGATTTTTTTTAGCAGCGATAGCTTCAAAGCTTGATATGGCAGAGTTGACGAGTTCGGACAGATTAACCTCTGTGTAATTGAGACGAGTTTTACCGGATTCTAGTAAAGCAATTTGCAATAAATCATCAATTAATAGCTGTATTGCTTGTGCTGAAGAGTAAAGTCGAGCCAGTTGGGTTTGTAGTTTTTCTCTAGGATACTCTATGGTTTTTAGGACTTCCAAGCCAAGCAAGATACCAGCCAGGGGATTGCGTAAATCGTGGACTACCATTTTAACCATGTCTTCCCGCAATTTGAGTAAGCTTTGCAGGTCGTCATACTGGTGCTTAATTCGCAACATGGAGTGAACTCGGGCACGCAGTTCAATAGCATTTACAGGTTTACTAATGAAGTCGTCAGCACCGACAGTGAGACAATAGGCAAGGTCTGATTTTGAGTTTAATGCTGTCACCATAATGATGGGAACGGCTTGCCATTTTGACATGGCTTTGATTTGGCGACAAACTTCGATGCCATCTATTCCTGGCATCATCACATCCAGCAAAATAAGATCCGGATCAAATATGTCGAGGGATGCGATCGCCTCTTGCCCGCTGGCAGCGTAATGCAATTGATAGTCTTGCTCGCTCAAGAGGGTTTCAATTACATCAAAATTATTGGGATCGTCGTCAATGATTAAAACGGATGGTCTGTTCACGGGTTATCTTTGCTTAGAAGCTAAAAGTTGTTGAATAGTGCTTGCCAATTGCTTCAGCTTGACGGGTTTGGTGAGGTAATCATTGGCTCCGGCGGCAAGGCAACGATCGCGATCGCCCGTCATGGCTAAGGCAGTTAGGGCAACGATCGGCATATCAACTAAGTTTGGATCGCTGCGAATACGCTGCATAGCTTCTAGACCATCCATACCAGGCATTTGAATATCCATCAAAATTAGATTGGGGTTTTCAGACTTTGCCAGGGCGATCGCCTCTTCTCCATTCTTAGCCAAGAGAATGCGATAGCCTTTAGCTCTCAGGTAGCTCGAAATCGTAGTGATATTAGCTTCGTTGTCTTCTGCCAGCAAGATTAAGGGAGAGCCTCCCTGTTCGGGCTGGCTGGGTTCGATGCGGGACTCTGTTTGGGATTCCACATCAACAGAGGAGGGCGCACAACCAGTGCAGGGAAGGTCGATCGTGAAGCAACTTCCTACACCCACTGTGCTGCTGAGCCCCACCTGCCCGCCGTGGAGTTCGACAATGCGTTTCACCAGGGCAAGCCCCAAGCCAGTGCCTGTATATTGACGATTCAGCGCGCCATCGATTTGGATAAAGGGCTGAAACAGTTTGTTGATATGTTCTGGGGCAATACCAATACCTGTATCGATGACGGCAATTCGCAGGGTCTCTTTGACCAAAAAATGGGGTGGGGAATCGGCAGAGTCTGGGTCGGCAGGGCGCTGTTGACGGCTGACTTCTAGGGTGATGCGTCCTCCATTAGGAGTGAATTTGACAGCGTTATTGAGCAGGTTGATCAAGACTTGGCGCATCCGCCGTTCATCAATCAATAAGTCGGGCAGAGTGAGTGGCATTTGAATCTCTAGCTGGATGCGTTTTTGCAGGGCTTGTTGTTTGATAAAGGCCAGACTGGATTGACAGAGATGATTGATTGAAACTGGGGTGCAATCGAGTTCCATTTGGCCCGATTCAATTTTGGCGACATCCAAAATGTCGTTGATTAACTCTAGTAAGTGAGAGCTACTGCGCTCGATGGTTTGTAAAGCTTTGATTTGTTGTTCGTTGACGGTGCCAAAGACTTGCTCTTGTAGCCCCTCGCTCATGCCCAGAATGGCGTTAAGGGGGGTGCGGAGTTCGTGGCTCATGTTGGCAAGGAATTCGTCTTTGAGACGGGTAGCACGGGCGAGTTCTTCGTTAGAGGCTCCTAGTTGTTGGTTGCGCTCGGTGAGTTGCTGCTGGGCTTGTTGTCGTTCGGTGAGTTCTTGCTGCAACTGCTTAAATAGGCTAGCTTGTTGAATTGCGATCGCCAACTGGTTGGCAATTTGTTGCAGGAGTTGCGCTTCAGACTCTTGCCATACTCGTTGTTCTCGACAGGCATGGACGACTAAAACCCCCCACAGCTTCTTGGTTTGCCCCGGGGCAACCCATCTATGGCTTTCGCTGGTTCGGACTTCTTGCAGGATAGGTGCAACGATTTTGGACTGGACTTGACCAACCCTTACGTATTCCACCAAGCAATCAGTCCAGATATCGGTCATTACATCGGGGACGATGCGGGGCTTGCCCTGCCAGTACCGGTTTAGGATTTCTTGCGACCACCGTTCGTCCTCCCAGTGAAGGTCTTTGAGCGCAGGGAACTCGCTAGACACAGCTTCTTCAACAATTTGACTTCTGCCATCCCCAAATAGCCGGAACACGATGATCCGATCGCCTTGCAAGATTTCTTTGACTTGCTGTGTCACAGCCGCCAAAATTTGGTTAATATCTAACGATTCGCGAATTTGCTGGGCGATCGCTCCCAAAGTTCGCTGCCGTTGCAGTTGTAAAGCGATCGCATTTTCTGTTTGCTTGCGGATAGCCAGTTCCGATTGTACCTGTTCGTAGAGGTAAGATTGCTGAATTGCGATCGCTAATTGGTTAGCAATTTGTTTAAGTAAATTGATTTCCCAGTCTTGCCATTGGCGCGGACGATCGCATTGATGAACAATCAGCAACCCCCAGAGGGTTTGATTCTGAATAATTGGAACTACGAGTTTGGCTCTGACCTCGATGTCTGCGAGGAATTCAACCAAGCAGGGTAAGATTGACTCGTTTTCATCTTCGCTATCGTTGAGGGCATAAACTCTTCCTTGGATATAGCGCTCGTAGGTGTCTTCGGGGAAAACCTCTTCTGGGAAGAGGATATCCAGGAGCTTAAGCCTATTTGGCGAAACAGATTCAGCAATGGCAGCCCCCGTCCCTTCAGGAAAAACCCGATAAACCAGCGTTCGGTCTGATTGCAAGAGCTGATGGATTTCCTCAACAGTGCTATTGAGAATCTCGTCCAGATTCAGAGACGATCGCATCCGTTTAGTAATCGCTCCCAGCAAACGTTCCTGTTTTGCTTGTTGTTGCAATCTCTGTTCGGCTTCTTTGCGATCGGTGATATCCTGAAACGTGCCTACCAGACCAATAACATTATCTGAGCAGTCTCGCAGGGGAGCCTTGTGGGTTTCGATAAATATTAGTTGACCATTGGGTAGAGTTAGCGTTTCTTCGATCCCTAATATAGCTTCACCCGTTTCCATTAACCGCCGATCCATCGCACAATACTCGTTCGCCTCGACTTCTTCCTGGCAAATATCTAAGTCTTTTTTACCTATACTTTCGATCGTAGATGGCAAGCCTAGAGTTTTGGCAAACTGCTGATTGCATCCTAAAAAAACCGACTCTCGATTCTTCCAAAACACGGCGAGCGGGATGGTATCGAGTACCGTTTGCAGAAACTGCTGAGATTCCTGCAAAGCCTTCTGGGCCTGTTTGCGCTCGGTGATGTCTACTAATACACAAATACTTTGATCGTCTGAGCCGGGGAGGAGTGCGGCTCCGATCAGCACAGAAATCCGGCTGCCATCCTTACGGTAGTATTCCTTTTCCCAGGAATCGATCGCGCCATCCTGCATCAGGCGCTCCATCACTACAACATCAGCGTGGGCATATTCGGGGGGGGTCATGGCATCCCAATGAATTAGCCCCGCATCTAGTTCCTCCCGAGTGTAGCCAACCATCTGTAAGAAGCGATCGTTGGCATCGATAATGTTCCCCTGAAAATCGGCAAACATCATGCCGCTCACACTGGACTCAAACACCCGGCGGAAGCGAATTTCACTGCTTTCTCTTGCGAGTTCAGCTTCTTTGCGATCGCTGATATCCGATAAAATTCCCTGAATGCTAATCAATTCCCCTTCAGCATTTATAACGGGTGTGGCGCTGCTTCTCACCCAGACATAATTGCCATCTCGGTGGCGGTGTCGGAACTCATAATCACTTGACTTTTTACCAAGTGTCATATTCTCCCGATAATCAGTAACCACCAAAGAGCGATCGTCTGGATGCACCAGATATATAAACGACTTACCAATCCATGCACTCTCGTCCCAGCCAAACATGGTCTTGAATTGCGGTGACACATAAGTGAGTATGCCATCGGGTTCACATGACCAGATCAAATCATTAGCCCCTTCTACCAGCCGCCGGAATTTAGCTTCACTCTCTGCTAATTCGGCTTCGATCTGTTTGCGATCGCTGATATCGCGGCATACACAAATCAATAATCCATCGTCTGTGAGGGTGAGGGACAGCCCTTCGGCAAAGGTAGAGCCATCTTTACGCATGGCGATCGCCTCTCCCTCCCAAGCGCGATCGCGCCCCAGCACCGGAAAGACTTCCCGCTCAAACCGTTCTAACTCCTCTGGGGAATACAAAAGTTTCCAAGATTTGCCCAAAATTTCTTCAGGGCGTTCGTAGCCAAACAATTCTAGATGGGCTTGATTCAAATAGAGGTAGGTATCTCCTTGGATAATGGCAATGCCGTCGATCGCTGCCTCAATTGCCGCCAGTTGTATTTTTAGGGTTTCTTCGGTTTGTTTGACATCGCTAATATCGGCAAAATAGCCGATAATCTCGATTGGGCGACCTTCTTCATCTCGCACCACGCGCAGCTCATCCCGTAGCCAAACGTAGTGACCATCGCGATGCAAAAATCGATATTCATGCTGATGAGTATTGTACTCAAAGAGAGTGGATAGATCTGCAAAAACTCTAGGGGCATCTTCTGGGTGAAGATGGTTAGCCCAGAAGCCAGATTCCGATAAAAATTCTTCTGGCTTGTAGCCCAAAATAGCTGACATATTTTTGCTCATGAAGGTTAATTCATAGTCGCCATAGGGCTTACAGCTATAGATCATGGCGGGACTGGATGCCAGAAGAAATTCGAGGCGTTCTTTCAACAGGCGATTTTCTCGCTCTGTCTGTTGGCGATGGGTGATGTCTTGGATCAGGGCCAGCGAATAGAGATGTCCATCATCACCCGATAGGATAGAGGTGGAAATGGAGATAGTGCGCCGCTGTCCATCTTGACGCTGGATTTCCCTTTCCACAGCGATCGGCTGCATCTGTCTGCAGTTGGCGATCGCCTGTTCTCGATCTTCTTGATTCGGGTACAAGGTTTGATACCACCCCAGACGGTTAATTTCTTCTAAGGTGTAACCCGTAATCGTTTGCATTTGCTGATTCCAGACTGTGAAGCGGACAAAGGGAAACTCCTCAACTTGATGGAAAACGCACAGCCCTTCTGCCATGTTTTCTACAATTTGTTGACGGAAAGTATTTTCCTGCCGAAGCGTTGCTTCGGCCAACTTGCGATCGGTAATGTCGAAGCCAATGGCTAGATACTGAAAAGGTCGCCCTTGTTCGTCCAAAAAGGGAACGATGGTGGTGGCCACCCAGTACAGGCTACCGTTTTTTGCCAGATTGCAAATTTCACCGCGCCAAATCTGACTGCTGTTAATGGTGCGCCACAAGTCTTGGAAAAAAGCAGGGGGATGATAGCCAGAGTTGACAATGCGATGGGTTTGTCCGATCAGCCGATCGCGGGAGTAGCCAGAGACTACACAGAAGCGATCGTTGACGTAGGATATTACCCCTTCGCGATCGGTGATGACCACAAGGGCAGACTGATCCAAGGCCTGTTTAAAGGCTGATAATTCTTGAATTAACTGCTGTCGTTGGAGTTCAGCCTGTTTGCGTCTGCTAATATCAAAGTTGATCCCAATCATGCTCTGGGGATGGCCTTGGGCATCTCGTACCACCACTCCATTGGCTTTAATAAAGTGGATGATGCCATCGGGATGCACCACTCGAAACTCGATATCGTATTCTGCCTGTCCTAAGACGGCTTGCTGGAGCAATGTTTCGGTGGCAGTGCGGTCTTCGGGATGTAGGCGGTTTGCCCAAATGTGGTAAGGCAGAGAGGAATCAGATTCTTTTGTGACACCGTACAGTTCGTACATCCGCTCATCCCAAAAGACGGTGTTCTGTGCAAGATCGAAGTCCCAACAGCCGATCGCCCCTGATTTGAGAGACAAAGCGAGGCGATCCGATACTTTCTTTAGTTCCGCTTCTGCACGTTTGCGATCGCTAATATCTTTGGCGATGCCTAAAAAGCCGATAATTTGCTGATTGATATCCTTGAGGGCGGTGATGGATAGCGACACCGGAAATCGAGAACCATCTTTGCGGATATAGCTCCACTCTTCTTCGCTGACCAAGCCTTGGCGTGCTTTGGCAACAAAAACCTCAAAGCCGGGGGAAATATTTTGCCCTAGTTCGGCAGAGAGTGATGCTGCGCGGTCAATAACCTCATTTGCATCGTGGATGAGTGCGGGGGTGGCTTGGCCAATGATTTCTTGAGCACTGTAACCCAGCATCCTTTCGCCTGCGGCATTCAAGGTCTGGATGATGCCAGTTGGGTCAGTGGAGAGGATCGAGTAATCAGCACAATCGAGGATGGCGCGTTGCAGGCTGTTGACTTGCCAAAACTCTTGGGTGCGTTCTGCGACTTTGGTTTCTAGCTGTTGGTTGAGTTGCTGGAGTTTTTGTTCGGCTTGTTTGCGATCGCTAATGTCTGTAGTAGTTCCTACATACCCGACAACTTGCCCGTCTGCATCCAGTTCGGGAACGGACTGCCCATATACCCAAACCACACCACCGTCGGGATGTTGAAAGCGATATTCGAGTTGGAAAGAGCCCTTTTCTTGGAGAGATTGCTCCCATTCGGCGATGACCCAATCGCGATCGTCGGGGTGTAGCCCTTGTTGCCATCCTTCCCCGATGGCGGTTGTTGGGGTGAGTCCGCTGATCAGACACCACCAATCGTTAACATAGATGCACTTGCCCACAGCATCGGCGCGGAAAATCCCCACTGGTACGGCTTCCACTAGGCTGACGTAGCGTTCTTCGCTTTCTTGCAGGAAGGCTTCTGTTCGTTTGCGATCGCTAATGTCGGTAATGGTGCCTATATAGCCGCTCCGATGTCCATTGGCATCGAGTTCGGCGACGCACTGCCCATAAACCCACGTTACCGTACCGTCGGGACATTGAAAGCGATATTCGAGTTCAAAAGAGCGGTTACCTTGAGTGAATTGCTTCCATTCGGCCATGACCCAATCGCGATCGTCGGGGTGCACTCCTTGTTGCCATCCGTGTCCGATAGTGGCTCCTGGTGTGAGTCCGCTGATCTGAAAGTAGCGATCGTTGACATAGGTGCATAGCCCCTCCGCATCGGTGCGAAAAATCCCCACCGGAGCAGCAGCGGCAAGGGCGGCGTAGCGTTGTTCGCTCTCGATCAGGGTGGCTTCGATCCGCTGTCGCTTTATCAGTTCATTCTGCAATTTTTGCTGGATCGTGGATTGCCCAAGGGCGATCGCCACCTGTAGACAAACTTGTCGCAGGAGTTCGATCTCGTCAGTCGTCCAAGAGTGTGCAGTGGCTCGATAACTGGCGATCATTAATCCGCGCAGTTGTTGCTCAATCACGATGGGCACCATCAGCTTGGCGCGAATATCAAACCGCACTAACATTTCCTGATGGCACTGGGTCATTTCTGCGCCGTAGATGTCGTTGATGATGCGAATTGTGCCCTGGCGATAGGGTTCAAGCCATTCTGGGCTCATGCAAGGATCGCGGGCTTCTGTATGGAGCACCGATCGCGCAGTGTCGGTAATCGCTTCCGCAATCACGGTGCCGCTAAAGTCAGGCCGAAACTCGTAAATGATGACGCGATCGCACCCCAGAAGCGAGTGAATTTCCTGCACCGTAGTCTGCAGAATATCTGACAAATTCAGGGACGAGCGGATCTGCTCGGCAATGGTATTGAGAAGTTGCTCTCGATCGGCCTTTGCTTTGAGGGCGGCTGTCCGAGCTTCCACCTGCTGCTCGAGCTCAAGGTTGCGATTTGCCAGCAGCGCCACCTTTTCCGCCTCTAGGCGCACCACCTTCTCTTCCCACTTCTGGATTAGTTTGTATAGCTCCAGCGGGTTGAGGGCTTGCAGCAAACTGCTCTGGGTGACGATGCCTAATAGTTCTCCTAGCTCCCCTGTCACCGCCAACTGACGGATCGATCGCTGCTCCACGATCTCCTGCACAGTCCAGAGCGAATCGTCGGGTCTAACGGCAAAAATCGGCGTACTCATTACCGCCTGAGCTAGACAGGTTTCCAGGTGCAAGCCCAATGTCTGAAATTGCACAATATCCCGCTCGGTAAGAATCCCCACTGGAATTTGTAGCGGTTCAGTAGAGATTCCGCCTGGGCGCACGATCATCACGGAACTGACGCGATGCTCTGCCATAAGTTGGGCGATCGCCAGTAGCGAAGAATCTGGCGCAGCACAAATCACTTCGCGGGTCATCACTTCTGCTACCATACGCAACCGCAGCAGGTCGATCGGTCGAGAGGTTTGGCGCAGACTTTCGTGAGTCACTAGGCCCACTAGGCGATCGAGCTCGTCCAGGATGGGCAAATGGCGAATTTGGTGCTGCTGGAGCAGATTAATCGCAAAAAATAAATCGGTGAAGGCGGACTCGCGGAGGGTGACGACGGGATGTGCCATCACCTCCCGGAGCGCCACATTCTCCAAGGAACGCTGTTGGGCACTCAGCCGCACCACGTCTCGCTCGGTCAGTACGCCGACCAATTGCTCGTTTTCCACTACCAACACGCAACTCGATCGCGCCTCTAGGTGGAGGTCGTCGAGTTGACCGTCGGCCGTTCTAGCAGTGTTGCAGAGCGATCGCACGCCGCTCATTTGGGCGATCGCATCCATCACCGTCGTATCGGGCGAAACCACCAAGGGTTCCCGGACGATCGCAGTCCTGAGTTCTATTGGAGTGAGAGCCGTAGTACGCATGAACATGAGTTTATAGGGTTTTATTGCTGATTATTTTTTTAAACACTTCGCCTTAAACACATGAGCTGATAGCGTAGCTTGGCGTCAGCCATAGTAACGAGAATAGTTACTTAGCTGCACGACATTCTCTAAATATTATATTTACTTACAGTTCGCTTTTGCATGAAATGAGTTAGGGAAATTCGGCGACTCTAAAATAACGATTTCTTATCAATTTCATGAGATAATAAAAATCTAAAGTAACGCTCTTTCATCTATTTCATGAGATAATAAAAACCCAAAGTAACGCTCTTTCATTACTTTCCTGAAATAATAAAAAAAGAAAGTGCCGTAAACCCTTTACGACTATGTTGAAGCTCGGAGAACTCGGCGTAAAGATAAAATTTGTTGACGATTGACGATTACGGTGAATTATACAGAGCATACAGAACACTATTCCCCGAAGTGAGAAATTGTGAGGCGTTTAATTACTTTCATGTGGGATTTTTCTGATAGGAAGCGTAAAACACTACCAGCAATATCTCGTGTAGTGGGATTAAGCAATCAACAAAAACTCTGGGATTTTCTCAGCGAATTACTTGAAAATTAGAAGGCTTGAGAGAGCTAGATTAAACCTTATTCTACAAGAACTACCAGCATAATAATTTTTTATAATTATTGTTGATAAAGTAGGAGATTTAAAAAAAGGGAATATAACCGATTCTCTAAAACGAGGTCAACACCCAAATATAGTTTTAATAAGTAGGCGTTAGAAAATAAAACTCTGTTAAAGATATAAGTGACTACAGAGAATGTTTCTACTGAGTAAACTAAATATATGGGGGCTATATTAAGGGTATTTTTGACTCAAAAGCAAGACACAAATCTCTGAGAATTGAGAACGGCGGATGGAACACAAAAACTTAAGTACGCCCGCCCTTTTAGTTAGATTAAATGCACATGGCTGGTACGTTGGAAAAATAGCTGCTCCGGATTAATTGGACTCCACAAACAGGGAAATAGGTTTTACCTAAATGGCACAAACTATGAACGAAAAAGGTTGGGTAATTTCGTGACCGCTTTTTAAAACAGAAGTTAAAAGAAGAAGACATAGAGTTTTTATAATAAAACCTCAAAAAAAGCTCCCAACATACAACAGGATTATATTAGAAATTACAAAAAGAGCGTTCTATTCCAATACGGTTCAGTTAAGGCTCAAATAGTGGTAAATTAGGTATGGTGTCCAAAAATGGAGAGCAAGTAAGGTGCAT
>NZ_JAUBRM010000173.1:0-5887 GCF_036701905.1 Microcoleus sp. MON2_D5 | reverse complement strand
CTATCCTTTCTCTGCGCTGTGCTTATCTCAATGGTCAACTTTCCACTTGATATATGTGCAAAACTGAGATGCACCCACCAACGAGTTCCTTCCAGGGTGAGGAGAAATTTGAGATTATCTGCATTCTCAGGGGCAGGGTAAGAGCATCTCAATCAAGCTTTACAAAAGGAGTTGAGGACAGTCATCATATAATCATTATTCATAGAAGCCTGTTTAATTTTTTGACGAAGACTACGCTGCAATGTTTTCTCCTGATTAAGAGCGTTAAGTGCTATCCGTCTCAGGATGGCAAAATTACAAGGACTATGACCTGAACGAATCCGACATTTATCTTCATGGAACCTGACATCTAAAGTCCAATGAACTTGGTTTTCAATCGTCCAATGTTGACGAATGGCACGACCAAGAACTTGAGCATCTGCAGGCAGAGAAGTTAGATAAAATTGGACTTCACGAGTCGTTTTGTTCCAAAGATGGCGGATTCTTTCAATAAGGACGATGGTTTCCAGTCCCGACCATTGGTTCTGTTGATAAAGACCACTGAAAGCCTCTAAAGGAACAGCCCAAACATAACGTTTCTCAGTGCGATGGTGTCCCTTTTCAATTTGCTGGTTATAACTAACATTAATGCCTTCAAAGTTATTAGCTCTTCTGGTATCAAACCATTCTTTAACCTGAGAATGTAAAGTGGGATGATTGGCTTTAAGAGATACAATATAATTAGCTTTTTTATGGCGAATTTGTTTCACAATCTCGGTTTGAGTTCCCATCGCATCAATGGTAACGATCGCCCCGCTCAGGTCTAATAATTCTAAGAGTGCCGGAATTGCCGTAATCTCGTTGGAATGATTCTCAACTTTAACTTGCCCTAAAACTAAACGCTGTTCACTTGCCCAAGCCGTGACCAAATGCAAAGCTTTTATGCCTTGATTACGGTCATAAGAACCTCTAACACTTTTGCCATCGATGGGGATAATCTCGCCAACTATCGAACCAAGCATACTTTGAAGCCACTTCGCTAAACATTGTTCTAAAGCCTGAGGATTAATTCTTTCAAAGACTCGTCGAAAAGTATCATCACTCGGGATACCATTGGGTAATTCCAGAAATTCCTCTAACCATTGCTGTTTAGCGATGCCATAATTTTCCATGTCTTCCCAACCTTCGGCACCGCCAATGACGGCTAAAATAGAGATTACTAAAATATCTTTTAATAAGTGTTTTTGGGTTCTTTGAACTCTGGGGTCGGGTAGCTCTGCTACATAATTCAATAAATTGGCTTGGATTTCGCTCAGAGGTCTTAACTGTCGTTTTTCTGCTCTTTTAGCTTGAGATTTTACAGCGAGTTTCAATCTAGGTGCAAAACCCTTTGTCATTGTCTTTAACTCCGTTTCAACTTGATTGACTTTGTTAAGATTCAAACTTGATTATAGGTTTGAGTTCTGTTCACAGGTATAAAGTCTATTGGCGGTTTTTTGTCAAGTACAATTTATACCAAATTAGATGAGCTTACCCTGATTCTCAGGGGAGCAATCGCGCCAGTATGCTCTGACGGGTTCCCAAAATTGGAGTAATTGCCATAGGTTCATCGGAATTGACCTTCACGATCAAGGTTTAAGCGTCCAATAAACCAGTCTGCGAAATTGTCCTACATTTCACCACTTAAGATCCAATACGGTTCAGTTAATGTTTTTTTGTCATTGAGAGCGAATAACGAAGCAATCGCAGTATCTGTTTTTCACAGAGTTTTGTCTCCATGAGGGTCTTATCTGAACCGTATTGACTTAAGATCTGCCAGTTAAACGCCAATTTAGGAATGCAGTTGCTACTTAAACGTCAACTGCTGAAGTTCCTTTTGATTCCAGTTGCCTAACCTGGCTGCTGCTTCATAGGTGCTTTGCAAGAACTCTAACAACGTCTGATCGGGTGATTCTGCCTCACGAACAGCGTCATAGGGCAAAATAAATTCGCCTAACTCTTTATTGTAAAATGCAGCATCGGGACGAACCTCAGCCTGCTTAAACCCATCGGGTTCTGGGTACGCATAGGAATAAAACGCTGGGTATGATAATCCGGCTCCGGGCCAAAATCCGGCACTACTGACTTCCTGGGAATAGGCTTCCTTTGCCACTACATCCGGCAAATTCGGCACCCCTCCCGGATGCTCAGGAGCTGATCGCCCCGAAAAGCGAGTCACTGCTAAATCAAAACTCCCCCAGAAAAAATGAACCGGACTAACCTTGCCGGAAAAATGTGAGCGAAATTCTCGAAAGACGCGATCAGACTGTAGCAGCACTCGCCAGCATCGATTGGCATAATCCGCATCATAAGCAGCATGGGTTTCATCCTGCTCAAATCGAATTGGATCAGGGACTTCATTCGGTTTAGTGTTAATTGTGATGTGAATATCCAATGCTCTGAGCGTTTCCATCACGGTTTGATAAAAATCAGCGACCGAGCGAGGGTAGAGGGCGATCGCCCGTCTTGCCCCTTCGCTGGTTTGAATCAGCAACTCATGATCAATGAAATCAAAGTCAATTTGAAAGATGCGGCTGCCATAGGGAATCGTGGAAGTGGTCAGTCCCCGAACGGTTAGATAGAGGGGAATATGCCAGGAATGATTAATCCACGGAGTTTGGGCAAATCGGATTTTGCCGATGATTTGAGTCCACATGTGCAAGGTGGCATAGGTCTCTTGCCATGCGTCCAGGGGTAAACTCGGCCAAATATCTGTTAGGGCAGGCTGACTTGACATCATGATTTCCTCGCGAGTAGAAAAGGGGCACGTGATCAATAGTTCTTCTGTTGTTCGTCGGTAAAACACCACAGCCATTGTTCTCCCAATTGGGCTGAACTAATCACCGCATATCCACTTTCTTCGTAATGGCGGCGAGCGTGTTGATTTTTAGACGAGTCGCAGCACAGCATTTTGCCGCAGATTTGACCAATTCTCCAGTGAACCCAGCGATCGCCAACCCGAAGGCATTCCTCACAGCGAAATACTGGGTAATTGGCTTTTGAAATCATAGTCTCTAACGTCAGTTCGTTCAGGTGTTGACAAGTGACAAGACATGGAAGATTCCTTTGAAATACTCACCGGCCTGAAGGCGCGGTGATTCTTGACGCTTCATCGGGTTCTGCTACCGAAATAGTCTGACAATCCCTCAGCGTCCATTTAGAGTCGTGGCGATTCCCCATCCCGACTTGAGCTATATTTCTAGCCGCATTTTCATCTCTATCCTGCTCGGTACCACAATTCAAACAGAGCACTGAGCGAATAGATAAATCGATTTTACCCCACTTGAAACCACAGTCCGAACAGACCTGGCTGGTGGGTTCCCATCGACTAATCACCTTGAACTCTCTGCCAAACTTTTCAGACTTAGCTTCGCACAAAGTCCTGAATTCTCTCCAACCTTGCAAGCTGATTACTCTAGCAAGTTTGCGGTTCTTAACCATGCCCGACACATTTAAATCTTCCAAAACAATCACTTGGTTTTCGTTGACTATTTTGGTCGATAATTTGTGTATAAAATCTTTACGGACATCAGAAATACGATTATGAAGATTGGCGATCTTGATTCTAGTTATATTCCTTCTTTTGGAGTCATGAGGTTGGCGAGCTAACTTGCGTTGCAGTTTGCGAACTTTCCGGTCTAGTTTTTTATAATTAGGACTTTCGGCTTTTGCGCCATTACTCATTACCGCAAAGGTTTTAATCCCTAAGTCGATACCAATACTTGGATGCAAAGCCTCGGATTGAACTGGTTCGACCTCTACAACAAAGCTTAAGAAATAGCGATTAGCGCAATCCTTGATTACCGTGACCGAGCTAGGTGCTGACGGCAACTTCCTAGACCATATTGGCTTGACAATTCCAATTTTTGCTAAGTAAACGCCACCGTTTTTCTTCAGGGAAAATCCACGAAGGGTAAATCTTGCCGATTGACGGCTTGTCTTTTTTTTAAACCTAGGATACCGTACTTTTTGCCCTTTTATTTTCCCTTTGTAGGAATCAAAGAAATTCTTAAAAGCCGTTTCTAAATCGGTTACAGACTGTTGCAATGGAACGCATGACACCTCTTCCAGCCAAGTCCTTTCTTCAGTCTGTTTTGCCTGAGTAATTACTATTTTCTGAAGTTCTGTCGATTTCGGCTTTCTTTCAGATTGTTTGCAAAGTGCAAGAGCATCATTCCAGACAACGCGAACGCAACCGAATAACTGAGCCAAGCTCTGTTTTTGTTGGTCGGTGGGATAGATTCTGTACTTGTACCCTGCTTTCATTGTTTACTATTGCTTGATTGCTTTATTGTACCATGTATAATCAATACAATTAACAGAAAATGAAGAGAATCAAAGCCGTCCTATAAGGACGGGGCTTCAGACCCAGTTCTTTGGTGAATGTGCAAGATATGTACTTGATCAAATGGGATACAGCCATGTGCGAAAGAGTTGGGTGAGGCGCGGCATAATCACGTAGGTGAGCAGGGCAACCGTTAGACCTGTAACTAACAACGTTCTAAGCAATACCGGAAGCTCCGCTAGGAGCGGTACTAGCAAACGATTGAGAATAGATATCGTGAAAAACACTCCCAGCCATGTCATAATCGCCATTTTGTAGCGCGGAGGTGGAGCCTTCATGGGTTTGTTAGGAAGCGTAAACCAGGTTTCCAGACCCGTTAGAGTTTGAATGGTTTCAGGCTTTTCAATCAAGGGCTGCAACCGCTCCAGCCATTCCTGCCGCACACTGGATTCCAGCCAGGTTTTGAGGTTGTCGTAATGATCAAATCTGAGAATTGCCACATATTCAGGATGAGTGTGGTCACAGGGTCGGATCACGCTGACTCCTAAGTGTCCCTTAAATTGGTGAGCAGCCGTCGCAATTCCGTGCAACCATTCCTCATAACCTTGCTCACGCCCAGATCGAACGAAGTGAGAAATAATGGCGGTTACCTGATAGGTGTCTTCATCGGTACCCACAACCAGTGGATCTAGCATCACACATGACCTCAAAAACTTTAGTTACCCAAAAAGCGATGATAGTTAATGCACGATCGCTGCTCTTAAAGCAGATTGGGCATTAGCGATCGCCAAATTACGGGCTTCATCCCCCAGATTAAGGCTATCGGCATAGATAAACTCAATATCCGTGATACCAATAAACCCAAAAATGAGTCGCAAGTAGGGTGTTTGTAGATCATAGGCGTGAGTAGGGCTACCTTCGGGGTAGGCTCCGCCTTGAGCCATAATGATCGTCATTTTCTTGTTGGGAACCAGTCCCTTGTAACCTGTTTCATCAACGGAGAATGTACGTCCCGCTCGCACAATCTGGTCAAGATAAGCTTTGAAGTTGGCAGGAATGCTGAAATTATACATGGGGATACTGAAAACGTAGCGATCGGCTGATAAAAACTCGTCGATCAATTCGTCGGAAATTTGAATTGCAGCGGCTAACTCAGGTGTATGTTGATCGGACGGAGTAAATGCAGCAGCGATCCAATCTTCGCTCACAAAAGGGACGGGGTGATGCCCAATATCGCGGTAGGTTACGGTGTCGTCAGGATGAGCCGTTTTCCACTGCTTAATGAACTCTTTGGAGAGCGTGCGGGAGATGGAGCGATCGCCACGCGGACTCGCATCCAAATGGAGAATGTGGGTCATAGGGTAAATTTCAGATTGTGAATGAAGAATGTAGCGGAGACGAATGAGCAACCGCTGGCGATCGCCCCTATTTTATGCACGAAATCATCCAGTGCTGCTGCAATGCCGCAAATGAACTGGATCACTGAGCAATGACAACATTCACTTAGTTAAGTAGGTAGGCGGGAAAAATTATCTTTATGTGACGAAACATTAAGTAGCGTGATTAGAGTGAAATTTAATACGT
>NZ_JAUBRM010000172.1:1017-5950 GCF_036701905.1 Microcoleus sp. MON2_D5 | reverse complement strand
GCACCTTACTTGCTCTCCATTTTTGGACACCATACCTAATTTACCACTATTTGAGCCTTAACTGAACCGTATTGGTTACTGCTGTAGTCGCAGCCACCACAATAATCGGTGTTGTTACTTGTGTAGTCGCCACCCGCACCGCCACCGCTGAAGTCGCCACCACCAAAGCTACCCCCGCAGTCGCTACTGCTAATGCTGTAATCGCCACCCGCACCGCCACCGCAATCATCGCTGCTACTGTTACTGCTGTAGTCGCTACTGGTACTGTAATCGATGCTGTTAATGCTGTAGTCGCCAGCCCCACCGCAATAGTTGTGACTGTTACTGCTGTAATTCGGACGGTTAGTGCTGTAATTGCAATTGTTACTGCTGTAATTGCGCCGATAACGGCGGTGGGAGGGGGAAGGAGATTTCCCAGAAAATAAGCTGCGAAATATCCTGAAGATAATGAAGCAAGGTATAAATGCTATGAATGCTATGAATAACAACCCAAGTAAGCCATAGATTAGATTCGATGAATCTTCACCTGTGGATGTACTATTACTAATAACTGGCGA
The DNA here is from genome assembly GCF_036701905.1 of Microcoleus sp. MON2_D5. Lineage (NCBI taxonomy): Bacteria > Bacillati > Cyanobacteriota > Cyanophyceae > Oscillatoriales > Microcoleaceae > Microcoleus > Microcoleus sp. MON2_D5. The sequence goes on along the minus strand of NZ_JAUBRM010000172.1, from coordinate 5,393 downwards.
TTGACTAGGTATTGGTGACGGTTTCACCCCTTGAGATGGTACGATTGGAGCCAAAGGAAGTGTGGTTTGAGATTGAGCATTTACCGTCGGAGTTTGTAAAACATTTACTAACGCCTTTGTCCCGGCTAATGTGCCCCCGTCAAAGTCCTGCTGTTTAAATCTGGGCGTAATTTCGGTTTCAATAATGCCTACTGCTCTAGCATCCGGCACAATGCTTTGAATGCTCGAACCTGTTTCAATTTGAACGCGTCGTTCACCCGACGAAATCAATAATAACACTCCGTTATTTTTACCTTTTTTGCCAATCCCCCAAAAGTTAAATAATTCTGTAGCAAATGCTTTTGGGGTCGCCGATGGCTTAGTATCATGCACTGTCACAACAGCGATTTCTGAGCCGTTTTTTGCCTCTAAATCCGAAATCATTTGATTTAGCTGAGTTTCGATCCTGTCGCTGAGAATGTTTGCATTGTCCGTTACCCAAGTGTTATTTACTTGACGGGGATTAGGTACTTCTTGTACTGTTATAGCTTGGCTCGCTAGGGGAAATGCCATTGCCAAAAAGCACAGCAAACTGCTCCAGATTATTTGTTTGTTGCTAAATTGTAACTGCATCGCTTCAGTCTCCTGAATAACGGCTCATCTGAAATTGACCTCTATCGCTCCGCCTAATTACAATTAAATAACCCGCTCACTGTCATGTCAATTCATATTATTCAGACGTTGAATTCATAAAAATCATAATTTTAGCTCCCTCAGCACTTTACATTTACACATAGAGTGATGAACTTTCATTTAAACTCTCTATTATACTTGCCTGCAGTCAATGTAAAAAATTGTACTCCACTTGATATAAAAATTTTATTCCAACTCAGTAATCGAGCTTCGGCAATAGTTCTTTTTTACAGAATAACTAGATTCAAATCGACCTATATTAAACATAAAATTATCTATTTTTGGTGGTCAGACATATTTAGAAATACCCCAAATAGTTAATAGTTGAAAGGTTTATTTCAGGGGCATCTCAGGGATATTGCCTCAAGGCAGCTGTGGCGCAAACTTTGTTTGGTAATTCGATCATCGGTAGCAGCGCGTGCTTCGTGGTGTTATAAGGCAGGAACTGCGGAAATTAATGCGGTTTTTACTAATCCTGAACCTGTAAAAGTTGGGTCAAAATCAGCAGTTTTGGAAAATCCGCTGACGAAACGAGAACAGGAAATCTTGGCTTTATCTGCGGAGGAAAAGCAATCAGGAAGCTGCACAAATATTGTACATTGCTCCGGGTACGGTGCGGGTTCATGTACACGCAATTTTGCAAAAGTTAGAAGTGCGCGATCGCACTCAAGCTGCTGTACTCGCAATTCAGAAAGGATTGGTTGCTGAAGAACTTTTGGCGATCGAACCTTGACCAGGGCGGGTTTTGTACCGGAATTGTCGGTTTTTTAAAGGAATTATTGGCTAAACCCGCCCCTATCAAGATGCCTCTGTGGCAGGTTCACGGAAAATTAGTATCATTCGTCTTGATTTTTAATTTTACTGATGACATTCAATCTTTAAATTTGCTAAGCTCTACACACTTTTATTTTCCTACCGTCATCTAACCAAAGGCGTATTATGCCAAATTTTATCAGTTCAGTTTTTAGTTCGATCGCCTTTCTCGACTCTGCCCTTCCCGATGGCGAAACTCTCCGCAACGGTATCGCAGCGGGGACAGAAGTTATTACCCTGGATGGGGCGCGGGATGGACTAGAACAAATCACGACCGCGCTAGCGAGTCGCAGCAATATAAAAAGCATTCATATCCTCTCCCACGGTCGCCCCGCGAGTTTGCTGCTAGGCGCGATCGATCTAAACTTGACAAATTTAAAAACTTATGCCAAAAAATTGCAGCTTTGGTCGCGATCGCTGGCAGACAGTGGAGAGATTTTGCTTTATGGGTGCGATGTAGCGGCGGGGGAGAAGGGCGCTAACTTTGTGCAGCAACTGAGTCAGCTAACCAAGGCAAAAATTGCTGCTTCTAGAACGCCGATCGGCTGTGACGCTAAGGGCGGAGACTGGCAGCTAGATTATACAACGGGAGCGGTGTCATCTGGGTTGGCGATCGAGCCAGCCACAATGGCCGCTTATCAATTTGTGTTTGGTATACAACTTTTGGGACAAGCACAAATTTTGGGAAATACAAATTTTGGAACACCAACAACCCAGGTAGGTGGACTGTCTGGCCTTACCTACGCGGGAAACAACACTTACTACGCTATCTCCGACGGCCGCAATATTCCTGGCAGTCCCGGTCCGTCTCGCTTTTACACCGTCACTCTACCTAATGTGAGTTCGGGTACCTTGACAGGAGTGCTTCTTCCTACAGCGGTGACAACGATTGGCAATCCGCCTCCCTTTGCTGCAGATACATCGGATACAGAGGGCATTGGCTTGATCGGTAACAATGTCTTCGTCTCTTCTGAAGGCAATTTCTCGCCAAATCCAACTATCCAGCCTTTTATCAACAGATTCGACATTGGCACGGGGCAGCAAAACCTAGTGCTGCCTATTGCTTCTCCCAAATACGACGTATCAGCAGCTACTACCAGTGGCATCCGCGAAAATCAAGCTTTTGAAAGTCTGACCATTACTCCCAGTCAAAGTTTTCTGTTTACAGCAACAGAAAATGCTCTCGAACAAGACGGCTTTGCTTCAGGTACAACGGATACCATTGGCACGCAATCGCGAATTTTAAGATATGACTTAAGCACAAACACCGCCAACGGGGAATTTCTTTACAACACCGATCCAGGCAACGGCATTTCAGAAATGCTGGCCGTTGATGATAATACGCTGCTGGTTCTCGAACGTTTTTTCAAATCGCCAACTTCAGGCGATTTGAAGCTTTATCAAATTTCTTTAAACGGTGCGACTGACATTCAAAGCAATACTGGCTTGACTGCTTCTGGTGTTGCTGGCATTACACCAGTATCAAAAACTCTGATTGCTGATTTCCCAAACACTTCAGGCTTTCCGCTAAACAATTTTGAAGGGATGACATTTGGGCCTTCTCAGACAACTGGGAAGCGATCACTCATTCTTGTCAGCGACAACAATTTTATTTCTTTGCTTCCCACCGCATTCGCCGCCTTTGCAGCCAACAACGCACCTGTACTCGACAACAGCCTAACGCCGACACTAACAGCAATTAATGAAGATGTACTTGCTGCCAACAATACCGGTACCTTAGTTTCTGCTTTAATTGCAGGTGCAGTTACAGATATCGACACCGCCGACACTCAAGGAATTGCTGTCACGGCGACAGACAATACTAACGGCAGTTGGGAATATTCAACTAATAGCGGTGCGACTTGGACGGCATTCGGCACGCCGTCAACAGCAGCAGCGAAACTGCTAGCAGGCACTACCAGCATCCGCTTTGTTCCCAATGCTGACTACAACGGCAGTCCCAATATCACGTATCAGGCATGGGATGGAACGACAACAAGTTCTGGCACCACTACTACCTTCACCAGTGGCGGGACGGCTGATATTTCAACTGCTAGCAGTAGTGGCGGGTTAGCTGCTTTCAGTACGGCCAGCGAGACAGCAACAATTACCGTTAATCCTGTCAACGATGTACCCTCTTTTGTGAAAGGGGGCGACTTAATCGCCAGCCACAACGCAGGCCCGCAAACCTTTGCTGGATGGGCCACAGGCATTTCCCCAGGCCCCGCCAACGAGTCGGCACAAACTGTTAGTTTTCAAGTGGTAGGGAATGACAATACTGCTTTATTCAGCGTACTACCTGCGATCGACTCTTTAGGACAACTGACTTTTACACCGGCGGGGGGTGCAACTGGCACTGCCAATATCACTCTAAACCTCAGAGACAGTGGCGGTACAGCTAACGGCGGTGTCGATACTTCGGCAAACCAGACATTTGCGATCAACATCACAAATAGTCCCCCGATCGCCATAATTGACAATTACAAAACTCTGCACGGTAAAGTCCTGAATGTGCCTGTGGCTAAGGGAGTGTTAGCCAACGATAGCGACTTTGACGGTGACTTGCTGACAGCGACTAAAGTCAAAAATCCCAACAATGGCACTCTGGGATTTAATAAGGATGGTTCGTTTACTTATACTCCGAATCCTGGATTCTTTGGACTCGATAGCTTCACCTACACTGTCAGCGATGGGGCGGTTACTTCACCAGAAACTTCGGCAAATATCAATGTCACAAATAGTCCACCGATCGCCATAATTGACAATTACAAAACTCTGCACGGTAAAGTCCTGAATGTGCCTGTGGCTGAGGGCGTGTTAGCCAACGATAGCGACTTTGACGGTGACTTGCTGACAGCGACTAAAGTCAAAAATCCCAACAATGGCACTCT
>NZ_JAUBRM010000172.1:0-917 GCF_036701905.1 Microcoleus sp. MON2_D5 | reverse complement strand
TTCACCTACACTGTCAGCGATGGGGCGGTTACTTCACCAGAAACTTCGGCAAATATCAATGTCACAAATAGTCCACCCATCGCACAACCCGATACCTACAGCATCAGTGCGGGAAAAGTCCTCAGCGTAATAGTGCCGGGAGTTTTAGCCAACGACTCCGACGCAGATTTAGACACGCTGACTGCTGCGGTGGCAGCAAATCCGACGCAAGGGTCGATCGCCCTCAACAACGACGGTTCTTTCACTTATACTCCTAACGCAGGCTTTTCTGGAACAGACACCTTTACCTACACAGTCAGTGACGGGATAGTTAACTCTGCACCCGCTACCGTGACTGTCAGCGTCAACAATAACCCGCCTGTGGCGAATTCTGACAGCTATATTACTGCTTTTAATACGGGTCTCAACGTGACTGGTTTGGGAGTTTTAATCAACGATACAGACCCGGAAAACGACCCGCTGACGGCAATTCTGGTGACAAATCCGGCTACAGGGTCGATCGCCTTCAACGCTAACGGTTCTTTCAGTTACACTCCGAATGCTGGTTTTGCAGGGACAGACTCTTTTACCTACAAAGCTAATGACGGGAAAGCTGATTCTGCGATCGTCACAGCAAGCATTATTGTAAATAACCCTCCGACGCCGACGCCCACGGAAACTCCGACGCCGACTCCCACGGAAACTCCGACTCCGACGCCCACGGAAACTCCGACGCCGACTCCCACGGAAACTCCGACTCCGACTCCCACGGAAACTCCGACGCCGACGCCCACGGAAACTCCGACTCCGACGCCCACGGAAACTCCGACTCCGACTCCCACGGAAACTCCGACTCCGACTCCCACGGAAACTCCGACTCCGACTCCCACGGAAACTCCGACTCCGACTCCCACGGAAACTCCGACTCCGACTCCCAC
>NZ_JAUBRM010000026.1:64803-80061 GCF_036701905.1 Microcoleus sp. MON2_D5 | reverse complement strand
GGATTTGACTTCCTAGGTTTCACAATACAACAATTCCCTATAGGAAAGTATCACTCGAAACAAGGTTTTAAGACAATCATCACCCCAAGCAAACAGAAGCAAAAGGTACACTACGACCAAATCGCTAGAGTTGTTGAAGCCCACAAGGCAGCACCGCAAGCGGCGCTAATCAGCCAATTAAACCCAATTATCCGGGGATGGGCAAACTACTATGCGACTGTAGTAAGTAAGGTAGCTTACTCAGACATGGATGACCTCATGTACCAAAAGTTAAGAGCTTGGGCAAAACACCGTCACCCCAACAAGAATGGGGAATGGGTATCAAAAAGATATTGGCACCCAATAAACGGTGATAACTGGGTATTCGCAACCAAGAAGGAAGGATCAACCTCACTTCGGTTACTAGACCATGCCGACACTCCAATAGTGCGACATATAAAAGTTAAAGGCGAATCGTCTCCATACGACGGGAATCTGGTTTACTGGAGTACAAGAATGGGTAAAAACCCAGAAATGCCAAGTAGGGTATCGAAACTCCTGAAAAAGCAAAAAGGGAAGTGTACCCATTGTGGATTGTTTTTCCGTGAAAACGATGTGATGGAAATTGACCACAGAATCCCTAAATCGCAAGGTGGAAAGGATTCTTACGATAATTGGCAACTCCTTCACAGACATTGCCACGACACAAAGACAGCTATCGATGGCAGTCTCGGCAACCAATCTGGCTGCAATAGTGCCAAGCCTAAGTCCACCAGAAGACTTGAAAAAGTTGATGATAAATGGACAATGAGGTATGCGTAACAAGCACCAAAGCATTGAGGAGCCGTGTGAGGTGAAAGTCTCATGCACGGTTTTGAAGACCAGCGGGATTGGTGACACTCTCGCTGAGTTTAATCACTTCTATACAGACTCTGACGGAAATACCCTAGAGAATCCACGCTATCTGAGAAAGTCTGAAAGGTCACTTAAAAAGCTTAATCGGAGACTCTTTAAAACTCAGAAAGTCTCTAAAAATAGAGTTAAGGCTCGGAATCGTTTAAGCAGAAAACACCTCAAGGTAAGTAGGCGACGTAAAGACTTTGCCGTGAAATTAGCAAGGTGCGTAATCCAGTCCAACGACTTGGTAGCCTATGAAGACTTGTCGGTGCGTAACATGGTTAAAAACAGAAAGTTGTCTAAGTCTATATCAGATGCCGCTTGGACAGCTTTTAGAAATTGGGTTGAATACTTTGGCAAAGTATTGGGGGTGGCGACTGTTGCAGTACCGCCCCACTATACAAGCCAAAATTGTTCTAATTGTGGGAAAGTCGCGAAGAAATCTTTAAGTCAAAGAACACATATTTGTCCGCATTGTAGATTTGTCTTAAATCGAGATTGGAACGCCGCTCGCAACATATTAGAACTAGGATTGCGTACCGTGGGGCACACGGGAACCTCAAACGCCTCTGGAGACATCGATCTCTGTTTGGGTGAGGAAACTCCTTCAAATAAGTCGGGTCGTAGAAAGAGGAAGCCTAAACAGTGATGTTTAGAATCACCGTGGCTAAAGCGGGCGTGAGAATGTCAAATCTGACCTATTGCACCATTTTCATGAACAGGCTTTCCGCCCGCTTCCACAAAGAGTGAATTTTCTTGCGGGCCGTTGCTCCTAGCCACTCAATAAAATCATTATTGAGAATGGTGCAATATTTCAGATATAACCGGACTTGAAATTATTAACTTCTTCCTTTCTTCTTCCCTTCTTCCTTCGCGTTCTTTGCGTCTTCGCGGTTCATTAAATAAAGACTTTTCCTACACAAAAAAACCTTAAAAAATATTTTCGCCAGAACGATCGAGTACCTCCCAAATCGCCTGCACCAACTTGTCGGGGTCTAAAGGTTTACAAATGTGCCGCTGGAACCCCGCAGCCAGGGCCTGCTGATAGTCAATTTCTCCAGCATAAGCCGTGAGGGCGATCGCCGGAATCCGTCCCCCTTGGTCGGGCGCCAGAGCCCGAACCTTTCGCATCAACATATAACCGTCGGTGTCGGGCATTCCAATATCGCTCAACAGCAAATCCGGCACAGACTGGGTTAAAACCGCCAAGGCATCGGCGGCGTTAGGAACTGCTGTAACACTTGCCCCACAATCCTCAAGCAGAAAAACCACCAAATCTCGCGCATCGGCATCATCATCCACCGCTAACACCCTGATCCCGCTCAAATTGAAGGATGGGTCCGGCGACGCAGTTCCCGCAGGACTTGTCTGAGATTGCACGGGCATCAGAGGTATCCTGACGGTCAAGGTTGCACCTTTTCCTTCGCCGGGACTGGCGGATTTCACCGTGCCGCCGTGGAGTTCGACGAGATGGCGGACGATCGCCAATCCTAAACCCAATCCGCCAAATTTGCGCGTCATGGTGCTGTCAGCTTGCCGGAAGTAGTCGAATACATAGGGCAGAAAATCAGGTTCGATACCTTTTCCAGTATCAGTTACAGTAATTTGGGCGTTCCTGTCCACCCGATCGAGAACGACTTGGATTTTGCCTCCTGTCGGCGTGAACTTGACAGCATTTGACAGCAAATTCCAGACTACCTGCTGAAGTTTGCCCGCATCGCCCAACACCGGGCCGAGATTCGGTGCAAATTGAGTGCTGATTTGAATCGACTTGACTTCGGCCGCCAGACGCACCGTTTCAATAGCAGCGCCGATCACCCCAGCTAAATCCACAGGTGCAATATTCAAGCTGACCTTGCCTTGCAGAATCCCCGACACATCGAGCAAATCTTCGATAAGCTGGGTTTGCAGTTTGGCGTTGCGCTCGATCGTCTCTAAGGCATAACGTTGCTTTTCCGGTGGCAGAACGTTCGATCGCAGCAGCTTCGTCCAGCCCATAATCGGGTTTAAGGGAGTCCGCAATTCGTGCGACAAAACAGCCAAAAATTCGTCTTTGACGCGGTTAGCCTGTTCTGCTTCTTCCCGCGCCTCCTTTTCCCGCGCTAGAAGGCGTTCCCGTTCCGCTTCTGCAACTTTGCGATCTGTAATGTCAGTGTTGGTGCCACACCAGCGCAGCAGCTTGCCTTGCTCGTCGCGAATCGGCACGGCGCGGGAGAGAAACCAGCGGTAAGATCCGTCTGTACCGCGCAAGGGGAAAGTATCTTCCCAGAGTTCGCCTCTTTCAATGCAGCGCCTAAATTTTTCGACAACGCGATCGACGTGTTCAGGGTGGTGCACCTGCTGCCAGCCCCAGCCCTGCATTTCCTCTAGGGTGGTGCCCGTGTAGTCAAACCAGCGCTGGTTGTACCAGAAAATCCAGCCGGTTTCATCTGTCATCCAGGCCAACTGAGCGATGTTGTCAGCTAGAGCGCGGAACCGAGCCTCGCTTTCGTGCAGATCGTGCAGGGCTCGCGCGTGCAGGATCACCGTCCAGAGGCGGGCCACCACTTCTTGCATCAGCCAAACTTCATCGGGCCGCCAGTGCCGAACCACCTTTGATGTCACCACCAAAAGAGCCACCCAGCGCCCTTCCTGAAGGCAGGGAACATCGACCAAAGCCCGAATCGACACGGCACCGTAGTTATCGACCAAATGCGCTGTATGGGGGTGATTAGCGATATCTGAGATGACAACTGTTTGACCTGCGATAGAGAGAGCTTTAAGTTCTGGCGTCTTAAAGTCTGAGATTTTATAGGTGCCGACGACGCTGGCAAGGTCGGACTGGTGCCAGTCTTGCTCGACAATTGCCCGATCGGCTTCTAAATCGATTTCGTGCCATATGCAGCGATCGACCTTTAAATATTCTCCTAGACTTTTCATCGCTTCCCACAACATTTCTGCGGGGTTGCAGCCCAGGTGCAAGCGGACTTCCAACTCAGAGAGAAACTGCTCGTTGAGTTGGGCTTGTTTGCGATCGTGAATATCGGTATTCGTGCCGATCCACTCGACAATTTCGCCGCCTGCGCCGCGAACTGGCACGGCGCGGGACAAATGCCAGCGTTCCATTTGGTCTGCTGCCCGCCGCAGGCGCAGCTCTATTTGATAAACTTCTCCAGTGATTTGACATTCTTGCCAGCGGGCCCAAGATTCTGCCAAATCCGAAGGCGGGACTAGGGATTCCCAGTTGTTTTGAGAGGCTTCCTCGTAAGACATTCCCAAATATTCAGACCACTTTTGTTGATTGGTAAAACGAATTTCCCCGGCGGAGTCTACGTTCCAAATCAGGTGGGGCAGCGACTCAGCCAGGAAGCGGAAGCGGCGGTCGCTTTCTGCTAAGCGTTCTTCGGCTCGTTTGCGATCGTCAATATCTATGCCGATCCCGACCCATTGCAGCACCTGTCCCCCCCTGTCTTTGACGGGCACAAGTCGCGCTAGATGCCAGCGGTAAGTACCATCAAACCTGCGTACCCGACACTCAAATTCGTAGGCTTCCCCTGCTTCAATCGCCTTGGTGCGCGTGCCGACAACTGTTGGCAGATCATCAGGATGAAATAATTGCAGCACCGGTGCAGCCAGCGGCAATTCTGCTGGCCTGATGCCCGTGTAGCTTTGCCAGTGCTGGTTGCAAAACTCTAACCTGCCGTCGGCGGTATTGATCCACATTAATTGCGGGACGCCATCGGCGAGGGTGCGGTAGCGATTTTCGCTTTGCCGCAGTGCTTCTTCTATTTGCCGGCGCTCGGTTTTGTCCTGCATGATTTTCAGGAAACCTTGCACTTCGCCTCCTGCGTCGCGCAGGGGCATCACCAGTCCGCTGCCCCAAAAGCGGCTGCCGTCTTTGCGGACGTGCCAGCGCTCGTTTACTGCCTTTCCCTGAGTCAGCGCGAGGTGCATTTCTAGTTCCGGCTTTCCGGCTGCAGAGTCTTCTGGGGTGAAGATGATTCGTCCGTGCTGCCCTACGATTTCAGCTTCGGAATAGCCCAGCAATCTCTCTGCGCCTGCGTTCCAATTGGTAAGGTGTCCGCCGAGATCCTGGGTGAAGATGGCGTAGTCTTTGGCGCTGTCGAGAATAAACTGCAGGTGGGTTTCACGATCGCGCAGTGCTGCTTCTGCTTGTTTGCGCTTGGTAATGTCGCTGGTGAAACCGACTATTTTGGTCACTTCGCCTTGCTGGTTGCGGATCAAACAGCCGCGCTCCCAAACGTCGATCCAGCGCCCGTCTTGGTGCCGGACTCGGTACTCGACTTCGTAGCGATCGCCATCCGTCAAGATTGATTCCGCCCCGGCTTGGACGCGCGCCAAATCGACGGGATGGAGGCGTTCTCTCCACCATTCTGGTGTTGCCTGTGCATCCTCTGGGCGGACACCGACGATCGAGGACAGCCCCTCGGAACGGTAAACTGAGTTCGATGCCAAATCCCACTCAAACACGATGCCGTCGATCGCCCTTGTAGCTAACTCAAAGCGGTTGTTGCTTTCTTGCAAGGCGAGTTCGGCCATTTTGCGATCGGTAATTTCCTGCACCACGATATGAATCCCGACAATCTCCCCGCCCGTGTCTTTGAGCGGCCACCAATTCTCAATCCAAGTGCGAACCACACCGGGTTGAGCCCTGGTTTCACCCGTGAGTTCAAAATTCCGCATCGGTTCTCCGGTTTCGAGAATGCGGCCCAACAAAGCTTCGGCTGCATCTGCCAAGTCGGGGATAATTTCGCGCACGGTGCGGCCGATGTGCGCTTCGACGGAGAAGCCGTTGATTTCTGCTAACCGCTGGTTGATCCGGAGGAACCGCAAATCTTTGTCTAAAACTGCCAAACCCACGGGAGTTGTTTGATAAAGCGACTCTATCTCTAGAAGTTGACGGCGCACGGTTTGCTCGCTCTCTTGCAGGGCGAGTTCGGCCATTTTGCGATCGGTAGCATCAAATAATACTCCGATAAACCGCACTGCTTCCCCTGCGGCGTCGTAGAGATAGCGCCCGAACGCGCTCAACCAGCGGATTTCTCCGTTGTCTGCCCGGACGATCCGGTATTCGGGGGAGTAGAGCGATCTCGTTTCCCGAGCTGTTTTGGCTGCTTCCATGACTTGATTTAAGTCGTCTGGATGCACGCAGTTTTTCCACACAGCCGCGCTTGCTTCGCCGCCCGGTACCGGTTCGCAGCCCAAAATGCTGAAATGGGTCGCCGACCAAATTACTCCATCTGTTCGCACGTCAAAATCCCAGGTTGCCATGCCTGAGCCTTCGATGGCGACGCTCAAACGTTCTTCGCTTTGTTTCAAGGCAATTTCAGTTTGTTTGCGCTCGTTGATATCTGTCAGGGAACCTACGGCCCTCAGGGGATTGCCTGAGTCGTCCCAAATTACTTGCCCTCTGGCTAAAACCCATTTGTAGTGCCCGTCCCGACAGCGAACGCGGTACTCGCAGGAGTAATGTGAGGTTTCTCGATGCAAGTGCTGCTGCCAATTGCTTTGCATTATCTCCAAATCATCGGGATGAATGTAGCTCAAAAATTGGCTGAAGTCCTTGACTTCTTCGGGCCGGCGTTCCAAAATCTCTAAACAGCGATCGCTCAGGATCTGGCAATTTGTTTGCAGGTTGTGGTCCCAAACCCCGTCGTTGTTGCCCTGCAAGGCTAGCTGCGAGCGTTCTGCGCTTTCTCGCAAAGCTTCTTTGGTTTGATTGGCGCGCTCGATTTGTACGGCGGCAACGGCAAAGTCTGCTAGGGCGATCGCGATCCGCAAGTCTTCGGCATCGAACTGGCGATCGGAATCGTGAGATACAATCCATATAGCCCCTAGCGGTTGATTTTCTGCTTGCAGTGGCACGACTAACGCTTCGGCGTTCGGGAATTCTAGCTGCTTTAAGTCGGTGAAGTATTGTTCTGGAGCGAAGTAAAGTTGGGGAGTTTGGTGATCGATCGGGGTTCCCGACAAACGCAATTTGCGGGGTGTGTTTTTATGTTCTGCTGCTTCCCACGCTCCCGCCAAGGCTTCCCAGCGAAATATTTGTTCGGAAGTTGCATTTTCTTCTAGCAAGCAGACTCCGACGCTTCCTGCGTCGCACAAATCTTTAGCGATCGCAACCAGTGTTTTGAGCAGCCTGTGGGGTGAGGTTGCCAATTGTCTAGCCAGCGTTTGCAGCGCTCGGTTTTCTGCTTTTTGAGCGTGCGAGCGAGGGATGCGCCGCGACAGTTCCTGGGCGATCGGAATGTCGGTTAAATTAGTTTCTGGGGTTTGCCAAGCTTCCATCAATTACTCGTCTCTTACGTCTTTCGGTCTGAGCTGGCGAGCGTATATCAGCGCCCTCTTAAAAGCCTTTGCTACAAATTATACCATCTAGCCAGAGACAGCATCAGTTATCTACTACCTATCTGGGGAATTGCTTTTTATTTTTCAGGCTATTTTATTGCTTTGGTTACCTTTACTCTTGTTGTCGCCGCCTTATGCACAATTTTATTCCAGAATCGCGCTTTTTTCCCTATCTAACTTGGACAGAAATTCAGTCTATGCTGGATAAGGAAAATACGGTGATAATTTTGCCGCTAGGCGCGATCGAACAGCACGGCCCCCATTTGCCTTTAATTGTAGATGCGGCAATTAGCGCGGCGGTGACAGGCAAAGCGCTGGCAAAGTTAGAGGCAAATATTCCCGCGTATGCTTTGCCGCCTTTGTACTATGGCAAGTCGAATGAACACTGCCATTTTCCCGGTACAATTATGCTCAGTGCTCAGACACTTTTAGCAGTAATCGGCGAAATTGCTGACAGTATTTATCAGGCTGGATTTCGGAAATTAGTGTTAATGAATGGTCACGGCGGACAGCCGCAGGTGATGGAAATTGCGGCGCGCGATATTCATCAAAAATATCAAGATTTTTCGGTTTTTCCGCTGTTTGTTTGGCGGGTTCCGAATGTAGCTGCTGAATTATTAACTGCGAAGGAGTTGGAGTTTGGGATTCACGCGGGTGATGCAGAAACGAGTTTGATGTTAGCAATTTTGCCGTCGCAGGTAAACATGGAACTGGCTGTTACAGAATATCCAAAAAATTTGCCGGCAGACAGTTTGCTGAGTATGGAAGGAAATTTGCCTTTTGCTTGGCTGACGCGAGAGTTGACGGAAAGCGGTGTGTTGGGCGATGCGACGGCGGCGACGAAAGAAAAGGGATCTCGCATTCTCGAATCTCTCTCGGACGGCTGGGCACAAGTTATCAAAGATGTTTACAAATTTCGACAGCCGGGAAGTTCGGCAACGGATTCTGTAACGGATGTAACGGATGTAACGGAGCTCAGTCCAAGGGAAGAATGAAGAGGGATGAAGATCGATGTGGAAATGCAGTCACAACAATAGTTGCAGCAATTAAGAACGTTCTAACTGTCTTGGCGGTTGCTATAAAAATAAAAAATACAGTCCTGGAGGCATAATCGACCTATGTAGGGTGCTTAGGTTGCACCTTACCGCTATTAAGAATTAAAAATTAAAATTTGTTCTAATCCGTGTCAAAATGAGTCTAAGAAATTTTTTGAGTTGGAAAACAGACGATGAGTGTAAATTCTAAATTGCAGCGCGCATTTGAGCAAGGTCGCGCCCTGAAAATTATCAGCGGTTTAAATAATTTTGATGCCGCGAACGTTGAGGCTGTCGTCAAAGCAGCGGATCTCGGCGGTGCTTCTTTTGTCGATATTGCTGCCGATCGAGATTTGGTATTGATGGCAAAACAGTTGACAAACTTGCCAATTTGTGTATCCGCTGTGGAACCAGAAAAGTTTGTGCCTGCGGTAGAAGCTGGCGCTGATTTGATTGAAATTGGTAACTTTGATGCTTTCTACGCAGTAGGCCGTCGCTTTGAAGCTGAGGAAGTTTTGCAGTTGACTCGCGAAACTCGATCGCTATTTCCAAATATCACTCTTTCTGTAACAGTTCCCCACATTTTGGCACTCGACAAACAAGTACAGTTAGCAATTGAATTAGTCAAAGCTGGGGCTAACATCATCCAAACCGAAGGTGGCACCAGCGCTCAACCAATTCACGCAGGCACATTGGGATTAATTGAAAAAGCAGCGCCTACTTTGGCTGCCGCCTTTGAAATTTCCCGCGCCGTATCCGTCCCCGTACTCTGCGCTTCCGGTATCTCCAGCGTCACCGCACCCCTCGCTATTGGAGCCGGTGCTGCGGGTGTTGGTGTCGGTTCTGCTGTCAGCCAACTTAATAGCGAAGTGGCGATGATTGCGGCTGTTCGCAGTTTGGTTGAAGCTTTGGCTTTGGTTTCGCGATCGCACTTGCCAGCTTCCATTTAATTAAGAAGGAAGAAGGAAGAGGGAAGAAGGAAGAGGGAAGAAGGAAGAAGGAAGAAGGAAGAGGGAAGAAGGAAGATTTTTCCCATCCCCCACTCTCCCCTTCTTTCCTTCTCCCACTCTTCCACTCTTGCCCTCTTCGCCTACCCCACTTTTCCACTTTTCCACTCTTCCTTAATAATTGAGAAACCACACGGCATAATCATCTAATAACTGATTGTTTCGGGAGATTACATCAACTGATTCTAACTCTGATAAAGGCAACATAAACTTTTGGCGATCGCCGACGCGCTGCACTTCCACAAATATGCCTTCTTCCTGAACAACCAAATCCTCCAACCGATTAATTGTAAATCTATCAGTATAAGAAGGTTGAGTTTTTTTGAGTCTTGCATATTCTTTTTGGCTGCCGGAACCCATTGTATATTCTTCTTCCCATTCAAACTCTTCTATGCCGGTAACGTGGCAGGGTAGTTGAATATTTTGCTTGATGTAATCTAGATATTTGACTGAATTTTCTCGGCTGAAATCAATATTTTTAGAACCCAAAATCTTGCTAATTTTAGTTTCAAATTGCTTGGTATTAAAGGGGATATTTTTCTCTAGATGCGCTAACATTTCTGGATCGAACCCCGCTCTCAATTCGGTAACTTCCGCCAGCAGGCGCTGGAAGTCGTTTAGCGGTTTCGGTCTTCTGCCTGCTACAATGGTTTCATCAAGCTGAACTGGAGGAAGTTCGGATTGTGAAGGAAGGGATTGGCTTTGAGCGGGGCGATCGTCCACTTTAGACTTGTTAACTTTAGACTTGTTAACTTTAGGCTGGTTAACTTTAGGCTTGTTAAATTTAGGCATCGCTCGGTCTCGCTGGCTCGGTTTATCAATAAAGTATATCTTGACAGAAGTACATTCGTGTCTGATAGGAGGAAGCTATTATGCAACTACTGAAATCGCCTGATGAATCGCCAGTCTATCAAGGACAATTTGGCGAATTTACGATTACTCAAAACGATCGCACGGGAGTGTTGATTTACCGCGCTGGATTGGGGGTGGCGGCGCTGTGTTTTGCGATCGGCACTACTCTGGTGCTGCAACAGGGCGACAACCCGATTGCAATCCAAGCTGTAACACCTATGTTTGCTTGTTTCTGGATAGCTTTAGGCGTCAGCTTAGCAACTATTCACATTTACATGATTGCGCTGCACCGAACACTACAGGTGTTTTGGGCGATCGGCGGCGCGGCAGCATTGTTTGTCGCCCTACAAAGCAGCCAACCTCTAGCTTTAGCAGTGTACGAAAATCCCGCCACGTTGTGGGGAATTGGCTTTACTTTTGCCGCTTTAAATGGCATTTATTTTAAGGAAGCATTCTGCTTTAATCGCCTCGAAACTAAGTTTTTGACTCCGGGGGTTCCTCTCTTAATTTTAGGACATATTTTCGGCTTTTTGTCATCCGAAAATGAACAACTTTTGCTAGCAGTTTGGGCGGGTTTGTTTATCATCTTTGCTGTACGCAAGTTTTTTCAACCGATGCCGCAGGATATCGGGGATAAAAGCGTTTTTGAGTACCTAAAACACCAATAGTATAGAAGAAGGAAGAAGGCTCTTCTTCCTTCAACATCTGCTATATGTATGAAATTTGCAACACTGCGAAAACTCAAAATCAACATTAGTCTAATCCGCCGCCGAGAAATGTGGGCAGTTACCAGGGAAGGCTGGGTAATTGCTCTGATGGGATTAATAATAGCAATGCTCTTAATTCTCACAAATATCCATCCGTTTTTGGCGGTAAATGCGCCGATTAAAGCAGATATATTGGTTGTCGAAGGCTGGTTGCCGGATTATGCGATCGAAAGTGCGATCGCTGAATTCAAAAAAGGCGAATACAGCCAATTAATTACCACAGGAGTTCCTTTAAGTAAAGGTTACTATCTGGCTGAATATAAAAATTCTGCCGAACTGACGGCAGCGACTTGTATTGCGCTAGGATTTGATCAAAACAAATTAGTAGCAGTACCAGCCGCGAATGTTTTGAAACACCGCACTGCTGCTTCGGCGATCGCACTTCGCGATTGGCTGGCTGCTTCTGCCATAAAAGTTGAGTCAATTAATCTTTATTCTTTTGGCCCTCACGCCCGCCGAAGTTGGATTGTATTTAAAGAAGTGCTGAATCCTGAGATTAAAGTCGGGATTATAGCGGCGGAACCGCAAGATTACAATTCCCAAGAATGGTGGAAATCTAGCGAAGGTTTTCGGACAGTAATAGGAGAAATTATTGCTTATATTTATGCCCGTTTCGTAGATTGGAAAACCTAGCCAGTAATAGTCAACATCCCTCTTAATTCCCTTAGCGTTCTAGCGCTTACGCGCCGCTTCGCTAACGCGCTTTCGCGGTTAGTAAAAAAATACTTATATAGCCGTTGTAAATCTGTGGCAATAGAGGACAAAGTAGTACCGTTTTCCTACCATAATTCAACCAAAAATGATAAAATAATTCTCAGATAAGTTGAGGGCAACTCATTGTTAGAAGAACGCGCTTACTGGTTAGCATGGTCGCAAATTAACGGTATTGGGCCGATTTTGTTGCAAAGATTGCAGCAAAATTTCAATAGTTTGGCAGAAGCTTGGACGGCAAAATCAGTAGATTTAATGCGAATCGAAGGGTTTGGCAAGCAGATAATTGAAACTATTGTGCAAGAACGCACTAAACTCAATCCAGAAGAATTTCTCGAAAAACATCTTATAAAAAATCCCTATTTTTGGACGCCCGCAGATCCGGATTATCCCCGCTTATTATTGGAAATTCCCAATCCGCCACCAGTGTTGTATTATCGCGGTTTAGTTGATATAAAAGAGAATCAAGGAATTACGCCGACGGTGGCAATGGTTGGTACTCGCAGCCCTTCGGAATACGGCAGAAGGTGGGCTCGCAAAATTAGTACGGCTTTGGCTAGAAACGATTTTACAGTGGTTTCGGGATTGGCTGCAGGCATTGATACAGAGGCTCATACAGGCTGTTTGGAGGCGGGAGGAAGGACTTTCGCAGTAGTGGGGACGGGAGTAGATATTGTATATCCTAAACAAAATGAGAGGTTGTGCGATCGCATTTTGCAGCAGGGATTGGTAATTAGTGAATATCCGGCGGGGACTCAACCGAATAGAACTAATTTTCCCCGCCGAAATCGCATAATTGCTGGCTTAAGCCGCGCTACAATCGTGATAGAAGCTCCGCATAAGTCGGGTGCTTTAATTACTGCTTATCAAGCGAATGATTTTTGCCGGGATGTGTATGTTTTGACGGGTAGATTGGATGATGAGCGTTCTTTTGGTTGTTTGGAGTTACTGAGTAAAGGTGCTCATCCGATTCTGCCGAATAGCGATCGAATGTTAAGCGAAGACAGGTTGTTGGAAATGCTCGGAGCTATGCCCAAATTGGATAGAGCCGAGCAGTTGTCGCAATTTCCCCCAAATCCGACGGTTGAGAAGCAAGGGCCGCCGTTGGAGCCGGAATTGGCTAAGGTGTTAAGTGCGATCGTATCTGGGCCGATTTCTTTTGATACAATTGTGGAAGCAGCGGGATTAGAAGCGGGAAGAGTTTCTAGTATACTTTTGCAGTTGGAATTGTTGGGATTAGTTTCGCAGTTACCAGGAATGCGATATCAGCGGTGTTGATTTGTAAGTAATACGGTTTAGGCCATTGGTGTCAACTTAAGTCTAAAACCCTCTTTATCTCTCGTTTACCGCCTATGCCAGATCCCCCTAAATCCCCCTTAAGAAGGGGGACTTTGAGAAGATTCTTGTCCCCCCCTTTTTAAGGGGGTTAGGGGGGATCAAGGCCTTGATAGTCAGCGGTTGAAACCGCATATATACAAACGAAGTCCGTCTCTAAGAGACTGAAGAATAATAAGGACTTTAGTCCTCATTACGAACCTTTAAATCAATCCGAAATTGACCGCACTAATACTGCTAGCCGAAACACCGCCCAGAGAAGCTAAAATCTCCCCTGTTTGAGCAAACCGGATTAATGTCGCGCCACTATCTTGAGCAATCGCCAATTGCGAGAAACTCAACCCGTTACCTAATACTAACAAGTCCTTACCGACTTCAAAATCAGTAATCGTATCAGTACCGGAATTGGTAGAGAGTAAAAACTTATCTACTCCCATTCCTCCTATCAAACTATCAACTCCCAAACCGCCCGTCAGCAAATCATCGCCCTTACCTCCGTAAAGAATATCATTACCATCATCGCCATTCAAAATGTCAGCACCGCGGCCGGCAAGCAAGGCATCATCACCGCTACTTCCCAGGATTGTATCGCTACCTTTGCCACCGAAAACAGTGTCATTTCCCAGACTTCCGTCGAGGGAATCATTGCCCCTCATCCCCATCAACACATTATTCCCGCTGTCGCCAGTCAGGATATCGTCGCCATTTGTACCGAGAATTGCCTGAGGGGAATTGCTGCCCAAATCAGCATCCCCGCTGACAACAGGAGTTGCAATCCCAGCAGGCAATACTACAGCTTCAATTCTGCTATCTAAAGCAGTACCAGTATTGTCAGCAACTACCTGGGAAATGGGTTTATTTCCTGTACCCACTGCTTTGAAGTCTTGAGTTGTTGGGCCTAAGGCTACTTGTTGGAGGCGGGCAAGTGATTCAGGAATTGATGTTGCTGTTGGGTTGGAGACAGCGCTATCAACGCGTTGATTGGCTGTTGCCATTACTGTCGCGGATTGCGACGTAATTTGGCTGATTTGCTGACTGTTGAAACTGGGGTCTATTTGCTGGATTTTAGCTGCTGCTTGCTGAATGATTGGTTCTAAAGCGGCTGCATTGCTGAGATTTAAGACTGTACCGGATTGAATTTGAGCCGTAATTGAACTGACAACAGCTTTGACAATATCGGTATTGACTGCACTGGAAGCACCGTCAATCAAAGCGCTGGTTTGGGTGATGAAGTTTTGGACTTTCACCATTGCTGCTAAGACTTGGACTCCGCCCGGTACGTTGTTGTTGGTGGCTGCTATTGGATCTAAGCTAGTTAGGTCAACTTCAGCGGGGAGGGAAAGGGCGGCTTTGACTAAAGATTGGGCTTCTTCGGGTGCAATTCCTTTGTCGATTAAGTCGGCGATTAAGGTGGTTAGGAGGGTGACTACACTCGCATCTGGTGGTGCGGTGACTGGTGTTTCTAGGGGTAAGCCGGTGGCGGTGTCAATGCCTCCTATGGCTACTAGATTGCCTTCTGATGGGTCGATTTCTCCGTTTTTGTTGGTATCGAAGGTCTCGAAGGGGATGTTGAGATTAAACTCACCGCTGCTGTTAGTTGTGGTGGATGGTTCGTTGGCATCGAGGATGCCGTTTTTGTTGGCGTCTAGGAAGAGAGTAGCACCGGAGATATAACCGTCAATTACGAGACCACGAATGCTATCGCGCATCAGGTTGAAATTGTCGCTGGCAGTGGCACCGGCATTGTCCGTTGCTGTCACCGTAATTGGCAACGAGAATGATGGGGGGACATTGGCCGCATCGAAATTCACGCTAAAGGTCAGCGTATTCGGGTCGAACTTAAGCCAATCGGGTGGAATGATGGTGCCGGTATTGGGGTCGAGGGTCAGCCAGAGGGGGAGGAAGTTCGGATTTAGATTGATGGAGTACGAGTAAGTGAGGCTGTCACCTGGATCGGGATCAATAAACGTATTTGGAGCAAGAGTCAAACTGAAACTGAAGTCGCTGCGGGGATTGGCATCACGTTGATTGCTGATGGGATTATTCAACTTCGGCGAATTGTTGTTGAGTATAGATTCAGCATCGATAATTTTCAGACTGGCAGTGTTTTGGGTGCCAATAATGGAATTATCCCGATTGGTGATCCGAAACGCAATTTCTTCTGTCCCCTCAAATTGAGCATCCGGAAAAACGTCAATTGTGAAAGTTTTGCTATTTTCGCCTGGGTTAAATGTGAGTTCAGGAGAGAAATTGGGGATATTCCAATCTGTTCCGAAAGTCGCTGAACCAGTAGGAGGTTCTAGGTACACCCGGGAAAAGTTGTTTAGA